>DBXA01000145.1:3292-4313 GCA_002309235.1 Christensenella sp. UBA1224
CAGAGGGCTTCCGTGCATACGCTGGATATGTTCAGGCTGCAGGATATTGAGACGAATCTCCGCCTGTGGCTGCGCCTCAAGGCTTCCTATGCCCGCCTTCCGGACGGGGAGACGGTGCTGGAGCTTAACGGTGAAAGGCTCAGGATATCGGTTAAGGGCAATCGTGTCCGCGTAGAGAAAACGACGGATGAGCCTGAAGGCGTATTTGACAGGCTTGAAGCGCAGGATCTCCTCCTGGCAGGCTCGAGATGGGTGGATACGGATGGGCTTCCGGCCTGCGTCGAAGCCTGGTTCCCGCTGCCCGTGAGTGTTTTTTCCGCCGACGGCTATTAACAGCTTCATTGTACAACGTGAAAAATACACAAATGATACAAACATGTAGTTGCGCGTGCATATTTTATGATACTATAATATAAAAGATGGAATTTTCGCGCAGATTGGGCGGTTATGCAATGAAGACGATGGGCGTTCGCCTTTACGGCGAGAATGATCTGAGACTTGAGGAATTTGAACTTCCCGCTATCGCGGATGATGAGATACTTGTCGAAAATGTATCTGACAGCATCTGCATGTCTTCCTATAAGGCCGCGATACAAGGCACAAGGCATAAGCGCGTGCCAGCGGATATTGCCATAAACCCTGTTGTGATCGGACATGAATACTGCGGCAGGATACTGAAGGTCGGGAAAAAATGGCAGGACAGGTTTCACGAGGGCGAACGCTTCGGCATACAGCCGGCGATCAACCTGCCCGGCTCCATGTATACGCCCGGCTATGCCTATATGTACTGCGGCGGGGATATGACCTTCAGCATCATAGACAGGGATGTCCTGAACCAGGACTGCCTCCTGCATTTTGACGGGAGTGCCTACTTCTACGGCTCTCTTGCGGAGCCTCTCAGCTGCATCATAGGCGCCTTCCATGCGCAGTACCATACCGAGCGCGGGAGCTATGTCCACTCCATGGGCATTGTGAACGGAGGCAGCATGGCGATACTCGCCGGCGCCGGTCCCATGGGCCT
>DBXA01000145.1:4325-9565 GCA_002309235.1 Christensenella sp. UBA1224
CCTTCCCTTCTCGTGGTCACGGATGTGAACGAAGCAAGGCTTAAAAGGGCCGCTTCCATCTACACCGCTGAAATGGCCATGCAGCACGGTGTTAAGCTCATCTATAAGAACACTTCCACGGGCGATGCCGCACGGGAGCTCAGAGAGCTTTCCGGCGGACGGGGCTTTGACGATGTGTTCGTCTTCGCGCCGGTGCCCGCCGTCATTGAACAGGCAGATGCCATACTCGCCTTTGACGGGTGCCTGAATTTCTTCGCAGGGCCTACCGATACAGGGCTTTCTGCCAGGTTCAACTTCTACAACGTCCATTATTCCGCGACCCACATCGTGGGCACCAGCGGCGGAAATACCGAGGATATGATAGAAGCGCTGGACATGATGTCCTCCGGCAGGCTCAACCCGGCCGGTATGATAACCCATGTCGGTGGCCTTGACAGCGTGGCGGAGACGACGCTCAACCTGCCGGGTATCCCCGGAGGGAAAAAGCTCTGCTATACTCACATCTCCATGCCTATGACCGCGATAGACGATTTTGCGGAGAAGGGGAAGGAAGATCCTCTGTTCGCGAGGCTTGCCGAGATATGCCGGGCGAATAACGGGCTGTGGTGCGCGCAGGCGGAGGAATACCTGCTTGCAAACGGCAGGAAGATCGATCATTGATCGGAGGACGGATCATTGAGTGAATATATGATCGCGCTTGACGCGATGGGCGGCGATAACGCGCCGCAGGCGACCTGTGCAGGCGCCGTAGAGGCGCTGCGTGAGAACAGCGGGATAAGGATCAGGCTTTACGGCCGGGAGGATGTCATAAAGGCGAACCTCGGAGATTATTCGGATGTCGCTTCCCGCCTGGATATCATCCATACCACGGAGGAGATCTCCATGGAGGATGCGCCTATGCTGGCGGTCCGGCGGAAGACGGATTCGAGCCTTGTCCGCGCCGCCATGGATGTGCGTGAAGGAACGGCGCAGGCGCTGGTCTCTGCGGGCTCGACTGGCGCTGTCATGGCATGCGGCATACTCCGCATCGGGCGTATCCAGGGTGTCGAGAGGCCCGCACTGGGCGTTTTGTATCCCGGTGTCGAGAAGACGTTTTTGATACTCGACAGCGGCGCGAATGTGGACTGCCAGCCCAAATACCTTTCGGAATTCGGCCTGATGGGGGCGGCCTTCATGTCGTCTGTGACGGGGATCTCCGATCCGGAGGTAAGGCTCCTCAACAACGGCGCGGAGGAGACGAAGGGAAGCAAGCTCTACAAAGAAGCCCATCAGATGATGAAGGAGCAGAAAGCCTACCGCTTCACGGGCAATATCGAATCCAGGGATGTCCCTTTCGGGAAATGCGATGTCGTCGTCTGCGACGGATTCGACGGAAATATCCTGATAAAGCTTACAGAGGGGATCGCTTCCGCCATGTTCGGGCTCCTCAAGCAATCCCTCATGGCGACAACGGCGGGAAAGATCGGCGGCATGCTGATCAAGCCCTCGCTGAAGGGCTTTAAAAAGCATTTTGATTCAGAAGAAGTCGGCGGGGCGCCGCTGCTGGGCGTAAGCGCGCCGGTGGTAAAGGCCCACGGTTCATCCCATGCGACCGCGATCAAAAACGCCGTTTTCCAGGCTTTCAACATGATCAAGGGAGATGTGTGCGGCAAGATCGCGCAGGGAATGGAAAAGATCACAGCTTCTTCCGCGGAAGCGGAAGAAAGAATGGAGGAAACGAAATGATATTCGAAAAAGTATGCGAGCTCATCCGTGAACAGCTGCCCATCGAAGGCAGGGAGATCACTCTCGATTCGAGGCTCGTGGAAGATCTGGGTGCGGATTCCGCAAATGTTATGATGCTCATCATGGATATCGAGGATACGTATGATATCACGGTGGATGATTCCATGCTCAGCTCTGTGCATACCGTCGGCGACATAGTGGAGTATCTCGAGAAAAATGTCAAGTGATCTTGAGAAAAGGCTCGGATATACCTTTAAGGATACAGGCCTTTTGGAGATGGCGCTGACGCACCCTTCCTACGGAAGCGATCATCACCTGCCGGACAACCAGAGGCTGGAGTTTCTCGGAGACGCGGTTTTGGAGCTGGCTGTCAGCCGGCTCCTTTACGCTGTCTATGAGGATATGCCGGAAGGCGGGCTTTCGAGGCTTCGCAGCGCTCTCGTGCGTGAGGAATCGCTTGCGGAGGCGGCACAGCGCTATCAGCTGGGCGGTGAGATAAAGCTTTCCATTGGGGAAATGCGCACGGGGGGAAGGCACAAGCCGTCGCTCCTCGCGGATGCTATGGAGGCGGTCATCGCCGCTGTATACCTTGACGGCGGAACGGATGCTGCGTTCAGCCTTGTAGAGCGGACGATCGACGTGCGGGCAAACAAGAACGTCTACGCGATGGACGCGAAGACGCGCCTGCAGGAGCTGCTCCAGAAGGATGGCCACACGCCGGAATACGAGATCACGGATGTGCAGGGGCCTCCCCACGCGCCTGTTTTTACGGCGCGCGTGATGGTGGATGGCTGCATACTCGGCGAGGGGACAGGCCGCAGCAAGCGGAATGCCCACCAGGCGGCCGCGCAGGTTGCCATAGACAGGCTCGCCAAAAGCTCAACAAATGAGGGATAAGAAACTTGCGACTGAAGAAACTGGAGATATACGGCTTCAAATCCTTTGCCGATAAGGTAGAGATCGTATTTGATGACGGCATAACCGGTATCGTGGGGCCGAACGGCAGTGGAAAGAGCAACATCAACGATGCCGTGCGCTGGGTGCTGGGCGAGCAGAGCGTGAAGCTGCTGCGCGGCGCCCGTATGGAGGATGTCATCTTCAGCGGCACGGAAAAACGCAGACGCCTTTCCTATTGCGAGGTCACGCTGACATTTGACAATTCCGACGGCGCGCTGCCGATCGATTTTGCGGAGATCGCTGTTACGCGCCGCGCGTACCGATCCGGCGACGGAGAGTATTTCATCAACCATTCGGCTTGCCGCCTGAAGGATATTCTGGATCTCTTCCGGGATACCGGCATAGGGCGCGACGGCTACTCCCTGATCGGGCAGGGCAGGATCGATGAGATCCTTTCCGCCCGCAGCGAGGACCGCAGGCAAGTCTTTGAAGAAGCGGCCGGTATCGTGAAATATAAGGTTCGGCGCCGTGAAGCCGAGAAGAGGCTTGAGAATACGCGGGCCAATCTCGCGCGCGTCGAAGATATTTTAAACGAGTTGACCGGAAGGCTGGAGCCCCTGCGCAGGGACAGCGAAGCAGCGAGGGAATACCTGCAGCTTCGCGAGGAGCTGAAAGGCCTTGAGATAAACGTGTTCCTTATCAGGAGCACAAAATACGAGCAGCGCATCGAAGAACTAAGGTCAAGCGCGGCTGAGTATGCCGCGTCCATTGCCGAAAACGAGGAGAAGCGCCGACTGCTCCTTGAGGAAAGGGAGAGGGTCGGCAACAAGCTTCAGGAATACGAGACGGAAGCCGCGTCCCTGCGGGAGAGGGTACAGTCTCTCATACAGGAGACGGAAGCCCGGTCCGGAGACCTCAAACTCCTTGGGGAACGGCTCAGCAGCGAAAAGAAAGAGAAGAGCCGCGCGGAGGCGCTCGCTGAGGCATCAGAAGGCAGCAGAGAAGGGATAGAGGCAAGGCTTTCCGAGCTTGCAGGAGCGATAGCGGAGCAGAAAAAGCTCCTTGATGATATCGAAGTTCGCGTCAGGACCGGTGAAGAGGAGACAGCGCAGGCGGAAAAGGCCGCTTCAGAGCTCGAGCTTCGCTCGGAAGAGGCGAAGAAACAGCTGATCGCCCTTATGAACCGGAGGAGCGATGTCCTTTCCATGCAGTCCCGGTACGGCACGATGCTCGAAAACATCAGGGAGAGGCTCACCGCCCTTGATGAGGTCAAGGGGCTTGAGGAAACGAAAGCCGCCGCTTCGCGGAAAGACCTTGAAGATGCGCAGGCAAGGCTTGCGGATTCGCGTGCCGCACTCGACACGGCAAAGGCGGAGAGCCTGCAGGCATCCGAAAGGGTGCGCCTGATCAATGAGCGGGCGGACGCGCTCACGCAGAAGCTTTCCGGTCTTCAGAACGAGAAGCGGGAGGTCCAGTCCCGTGAGCGCATGCTTCGGGAGATGCAGCGTGATTACGAGGGCTATAACAATGCCGTGCGTCAGGTATTGGTCCAGAGCAGGCGCATGCAGGATATCGACGTACGCGGCGCGGTTGCGGAGCTCATCACGGTTCCGGCGCGCTACGAATGCGCGGTGGAAATGGCGCTTGGCGCATCTCTTCAGAATATCGTAGTCGGTTCGGAGGAGGATGCCAAGCGGCTCATTTCCTATCTGCGGGAAAACCGTCTGGGCAGAGCTACGTTCCTGCCGCTGAGCGCCGTACGGGGCCGCACGCTCGACAGCCGTGAGAGGCAGCTCCTTTCAATGAAGGGGTGCTGCGGCCTTGCGAGCGAGCTGGTGACATTTGATCCGAAGTATGAGGAGATCATCCGCTTCCTTTTGGGCAGGACGGTCATAGCGGAGGATCTGGATGCCGGTATACCGATCATGCGTGCCGGGCGGCAGGCCTTCCGGCTGGTCACGGTAGACGGTGATGTCATGAACCCGGGCGGCTCAATGACGGGCGGCAGTGTGCACAGCCGCATGACAAACCTCCTTTCCCGTGAAAGGGAGATCTGGGAGCATGAAAAGAAGCAGAAGGATCTTTCTGCTTCCATAGAGGCGATCGAAAAGGAACTTAAAGAAAGCCTTGGGGAGCGCGATGAGATACGCGCGAAACGCACGGAGTATTCCGAAAAGGTGCGTTTGCTCGAAATGCAGTGCGAACGTGAGGATGCGCAGGCTGCTGCGGCGAAGGATGCTCTTGACGCACGGGAAAGCCGTCTTGCGGATGTGACGGATGAGATCACCGAGCTTCTTGAGCAGGAAAAGGATATAAAGGGCCGCGCGGCCGCGATAGAATCCCAGAATGAGAACGACGCGCACCAGAAGGTGACGCAGGCGGAGATCGCTTCGATACAGGAACAGCTGTACGAGGCAAGGAGCCGCCTGGAGGAGCTGAGAGAAAAGCTCACATCCGCAAAGGTGGATCAGGCTTCTTCCTCAAGAGACCTGGACGCCATGGTTTCCGAAGAGGAGAGGCTTAAAAGGGATATCAGGAATCTGGGGGCAGCCGGCGAAGACAACAGAAGGCTTTCCCTTGAGACGGCAGCCCGCATCGCCTCTCTCGAAAAGACGATC
>DBXA01000044.1:0-3009 GCA_002309235.1 Christensenella sp. UBA1224
GAGCAGCTGCGTCAGGCCGCCCGCGGCGCTGTGTGCAAGATCAACATCGACAGCGACCTGCGCCTGGCCATGACCGGCTCCATCCGCCAGTACTTCGCGGAGCATCCGGATCATTTCGACCCGCGTCAGTACCTCAAGCCCGCCCGCGCCAACATCAAGGAGCTCGTTAAGCACAAGCTCGTGGATGTTCTGGGCTGCGCCGGCAAGGCCTGATCCTAAAACAATACAGGCAGAGAGACTTCGAAAGAGGTCTCTCTGTTTTTGAAGAAGGAGTTTTTTTCTATGTACCGCTTCCCGATCGGCGTAATGATCAGCAATTACGGCCTGCCCTTTGAAGAGGCAGTGAAGAAGGCCGCCCGCATCAACCTGGATGGGATACAGCTTGCGGGCACGCGCGAAGGCGAACCCTTTTACCCCGGCACAACATCCTCCCAAAGGCGCAGGGAGACCGTCTCCTTCCTTTCCGATAACGGCCTGAAGCTTTCCGCCGTATGCGGCGAGCAGATGCTGGGCTTCACGGATCCGGAAAAGAACCCGCGGCTCGTCGCCAATTCCAAACAGATACTGGATATGGCAAAGGAGATGGGCTGCGATATCGTGACCACACACATCGGCGTAGTGCCGGCCGATACCGGGTGTGAAAGGTTCCATGTGATGCAGGACGCCTGCGGAGAGCTGGCCCGCTACGCGGATCTCATCGGCAGCCATTTCGCCATAGAGACCGGGCCGGAGCTTTCCTCCATACTGAAGGTATTCCTGGATTCCCTGGGCTCAAGGGGCATAGGCGTGAACCTGGACCCGGGCAATCTCGTGATGTGCGCAGGCGACAGCGCAAAGGACGCGGTCTGCAATCTGCGCGATTACATCGTACACACCCATGCCAAGGACGGCCGCCAGCTGAAAAAGGAAGACCTGGATCACCTGTACGCCACCGCCCAGGCAGAGCAGTACCATGGCATCTACATCGAGGAGACCCGTCTCGGACAGGGCGATGTGGACTACCCCGCTTACCTTGGCGCCTTAAAGGATATCGGCTACAAGGGCTTTCTCACCATAGAGCGCGAATGCTCCGACTGCCCGTGCGAGGATATCGCTTACGGAGCGGGATATCTGCGCGCCCTCACAAGTATTTGACAGCTGCATATCTCTTCCCTGCCCGGGCAACTGCTGCCCGGGTTGTTTTATAAAAAGAAGGCCGGCGCATGCCGGCCTTCCCCTGACCTATTGATTTGAGGTTGTCCGTTTCAGAGATCAGCCTTCAAGATAACCGGCAGCAATGCAGGCATCGGTGTAGTACTTCATGTACTGCTCTACGCCGAACGCATTGAAGCCTTCCACATAGGCATCCCAATCCGCATCGAGGCTCTTGGTGCCCTGCCATACCTGGGCACGGAACTCACGATAGTAGGTCTGGAAGTCAGCCTGCATAGCGGAGAGTTCTTTTGCGATGTCAGCACTGAAGGTCACAGGAGCCCAGACTTCCTCCGGGATGTATTCCTTCAGGCCCGTAGCGGAGACGACAGCCAGAGGCCAGGTCTCGCCGCCCTTGAACAGGGAGTTGGTAGCAACAGAGGGGTTGGAGCCGCCCTGCCATACTACGTAGGGGTTCAGGAGCTCTTCGAAGGAGATGTTGTTGGGATCATGGAGGATCCAGTTGGTGTAATCATACAGGCCGGTCTCCTCGTCATAATACCAGGTGCCGTTCGGATCGTCTGCATTCTCGCCCTGGACGCCAAGGAAGTAACCCTTGATGCCGTCTTCGGAATAGAGATAGTCGACCCACTTGGCGGACTCTTCCGGATGCTCGTTGATCTCGGTGATCACGAACTGACCGCCGGTGGAAGCGGGCATGGAATAGGCAGTCCACAGGTTATAGGTGCCTTCGAAGGGCTGTGTCATCGGAACAGTGTACTGCTCATAGGGAGAACCCGCGGCAGGACTGTTGTTGACGAAGATGTAGGTCAGAGCCTGGCCGGTCGCGCACTTGGCGATCTCTTCGGCCTGGCCGGTGGTGAACAGGTCATGGTCGATCAGGTCAGCCTGATACAGCTTCGCGGTGTAGGCGAGGTAATCCTTGTAATCATCGCAGGTGCGGATGAAACGGAGGCCGCCGTTTACATAGTCCTCATCGACATAGCTGAAGGAGGAACCATGGTTGCGCAGGCCGAAGGAGCCGAACAGGACGCCGTCCAGGTTGTCGCCGCCGTTGGTGTTGCCGGAGAGTACCAGCGGGATCTCGTCGGCCTGGCCGTTCTCGTTGTAGTCAAAGTCCTTGGCTGCAAGGAGGAAATCATAGAGCTCATCCGTCGTGGTCGGGACATGATCCCAGCCGATGCCTTCCATTACCTTGCTGCTGAACCAGATACGGCTGCCCATGCGGATAGCATAACCGGTCAGCAGGTAGGGAGTGGCGTACATAGCGCCGGTTTCCTGCGTCATGGCGTTCTTGGCGGTCGGGAACTCATCATACCAGTACCAGAGGTTGGGCATGACGTCCTTGTACGCAACGAGGTCAACGAATGTGCCGTCAGCGCCGTACTTGGCCTGGTCGGTGATGCTGATGCCGCACTTGAAGAATACGTCCGGCAGGTCATACGCGCCGAGGAGCAGGCTGATCTGCTGAGACAGATCGGCAGACGGGATATTGGTCCAGTTGATATGGATACCGGTCTTTTCTTCCAGGGTATTCCAGATCCAGATGTTGTCATTGTAATCCTTCTGGACGGGGGTGATCATGGAAGTGAACTCAAGGGTAAGAGAGCCGGGCTCTACGATCGGATAATTGTCATAGAACGTCGGGGGAACTTCGGTTTCCGCGAAGGCCGCGACGGACATCACCATCATGAGAGCCACGATCAATGATACGATCTTCTTCATGTGTTGAAACCTCCTGGATTATTTTTTTCTCCGCCGAAGGTCAGAAAACGGCGGGAAACGGAAAACATTTTCATCGAGCCGCGGGAACGCGCCCGCAGCCTTCGGGCATCAGCCCTTGACGGAGCCGATCAT
>DBXA01000044.1:3054-3363 GCA_002309235.1 Christensenella sp. UBA1224
TGAGGAAACGAGTATGATGGAATACTTGATGGTCTCCGCGCGCATGGCCTGGCGGGCCATTTCATCGGAGCCGATCTCCGTCAGGTTCTGGCTGGAATACGCGACGAGGATCTCGCGCAGGTACAGCTGCAGGGGCCACTTGTTCTTATCGGTGATATACAGCATGGCGTTGAAATAGCTGTTCCAGATGCCGACGCCGTAATACAGCCCTATGACCGCCAGTATCGGGCCGGAAAGCGGCAGCATCACGTGGACAAGAGTACCGTAAGGCGAGCAGCCGTCGATCGTCGCCGCTTCCTGTATCTCATA
>DBXA01000044.1:3442-8202 GCA_002309235.1 Christensenella sp. UBA1224
AGGTAGTTCGGGATAAGGCCGCCGGAGAAGAACATGGTAAATGTGATCGCCTTCATGATAAAGCCCCTGCCCCACAGGTCGCGCCGTGAGAGCGGGTAGGCGCAGCTGATCGTCATGAACAGGCAGATCACGACGCCAACGACCAGCAGTATCAGGGAATTCCGATATCCCAGCATGATCGAGGAGTTCTTGAACACGGCCTGGTAGTTTTCCCAGGTAAATTCAACGGGGAGTGCGTATACGAATCCGCCGGCCACCTTGATCGGGTTCGAGAAGGACGCGATCAGGCAGAACCACAGCGGGTACGCTATGATCAGGGTGATGACCGCGAGCATGATCACATTAACGATATCGAATATGATATCGGCACGCGCCTTGCGGGAGTTGCGCACCTTCGGCTTGTTGGATATAACTGCGGCTTTATGCATAACTTGTGCGCCTCCTTCTTACCACAGGCTGGTCTCGTTTACCTTGCGCGCGATGGAATTGACCAGTATCAGCATCGCGCAGTTGACGAGCGAGTTGAACAGGGAGATCGTAGTCGACAGCTCGTACTGAGAGGCTTCAATACCGATCTCATAAGCGTATACGGAAATGATATGCGAGACCTCACTGTTGAGCGAGTTACGCATCAGGTATGTCTTTTCGAAGCCGACCGAAAGGATATGGCCGGAATTCATGATCAGCAGTATCACGATCGTAGGCATGATGCCGGGAATATTGATATGCCACAGACACTGGAAGCGGTTCGCGCCGTCGATATAGGCGGATTCGTGCAGCTGCGGGTCAACGCCTGCAAGCGCCGCGATATAGATGATGGAATCCCAGCCGGCATTCTGCCAGATGCCCGAGAACACGTACAGGAAGCGGAACATCCGCGCGTTCTGCAGCCAGTTCTCGGTATGCATGCCCATAGCCTTGAGCGCCAGGTTCACGATGCCGTAACTCGAGTTGGTAAAGGCGCGGACCAGTCCGACCAGCACGACCGTGGAAAGGAAGTGCGGCACATATGTGATATTCTGTACGATCTTTTTGTAGGCGATGCTGTTCACCTCGTTGATCATGAGGGCAAGCAGGATCGGCAGCGGGAAGCCCCACAAAAGCGAATAGAAGCTGATGATGAATGTATTTTTGACCGTGCGGCCAAAGTAAGGCGATGTAAAATACTTCTTGAACCATTTGAACCAGGGATCAGCCCACGGGGAGCCGGATATGCCCTTTTTCGCGGAGTATTCCTTAAACGCCAGCTGAACGCCGTACAGGGGCATATAGCACATGACGATATAGAAAGCGATAGGCAGTATCAGCATCACATAGAACTGCCAGTTCCTGTTGAGGCTGCGCTTGATGATCCATCTGCGGCACTTGGCATTGGAGCCGTACAGCAGCATCACGATACCCACAAAGAAACCGATAATGCACAGGATGAACGCGATGGTACAGGCAGCGATGGCAGGCGTGCCCAGGTATCCCTTCGTCTTGGCCGGTATGGCATAAAGCACACCGTTATAGAAGTTCGCGTACTTTGCCAGAAACGCCGTCAGGCCGAACCCAGCAGCGGATGCCAGCGAGACGATCGTCCCGATCATCGTATATGTGGAATAGACCATACAAACTGCTCCTTCCGAATCCATATGGCATATGACAGGGCCTCATCAGCACAGGCTTCAGACCTGTGACCATGTGCACAAAACCGACACGCCTGTCAAAAACCACTTATAGCACACATTTTATTTTAACACGATTGTGGCATATTGTCTATAACTTTCTCCATATTTCCGCCGTATCCCGCCAATACCGCCTGCCAACAGAGGCAAAGTCAAAATGTTCCTATACATATCGCCAGGCTATCCGTTTGTTTTTTTGCATAATTGGTATAATCGTCAAGGCTTTTACTGCTCTTTTGTGGTATTTTCTTATCCAAAGAGGCAGAAAAACCGCTTTTATGCTTGTCAAGGTTAATTTTCGGATATATAATTAAAGAAAGAGTGCAGGGAGACCCGCACAGGCTACATATCATAATACAAGGCGGCGAAACGCATGAGAAAGAAAAGATGCATTGCCATGCTGCTGGCAGGCGGTCAGGGAAGCAGGCTCGGCATACTCACAAAGAGTATGGCAAAGCCGGCCGTTCCCTTCGGGGGACAGTACCGGATAATCGATTTTCCGCTGTCGAACTGCGCCAATTCCGGCATCGACACGGTCGGCGTGCTGACGCAGTACCGTCCGCTGCAGCTCAACAGCTACATCGGAACCGGCGAATCCTGGGATCTGGACAGGAACGAAGGCGGCGTATATGTACTGCCGCCGTACATGACGGGAGAAACGGGCGTCTGGTACAAGGGCACCGCGAACGCCATCTACCAGAACATACCCTTCATCGAGCAGTATGACCCGGATTACGTGCTCATACTCTCCGGCGACCACATCTACAAGATGAATTACAACAAAATGCTGTCCTGGCATATCAAGAACAAGGCGGATGTGACCATCGCCGTGCGCAGCGTGCCCTGGGAGGTAGCCAACCAGTTCGGCATCATGGCCACGGCGGAGGACGGCTCCATCACGGAATTCGCCGAAAAGCCCAAGGAACCCAAGAGCAACAAGGCCTCCATGGGCGTATACGTTTTCTCCTGGCCGGTGCTCCGCAAATACCTGACGGATGACGAGGCCAATCCGGCAAGCCACAACGACTTCGGCAAGGATATCATCCCCAAGCTCCTCTCGGACGGCAAGCGCCTGATGGCCTACGCTTTCGAGGATTACTGGAAGGACGTGGGTACCGTCCACAGCCTTTGGGAAGCCAATATGGATCTTTTGAAAGAGCCTTCCGAATTCAACCTGTACGATCACGATTGGCCCATCTCCGGCCGCAACCCCGTGATGGTGCCCCAGTACATCGGCAGCACCGCCAGCGTGACCGACAGCATGATCACGGACGGCTGCATCGTAAACGGCACCGTTTCCGGGAGCGTCCTCTACTACGGCGTGACTGTAGAGGAAGGGGCGGAGGTCATTGACAGCGTGGTCATGTCCGGCACTGTCCTGAAGTCAGGAAGCCGGGTCGTCCGCTCCATCGTGGCAGAGGACTGCGTTGTGAACGCAGGTGCTCTCGTAGGCGGCGAAGGCGGCATCGCCCTCATCGGCACAGGCACCGTCATCCCCGAAGGCGCCTGCGTGGAAGCCGGCGTGCAGGCCGACAACGCGACTTTTGAAAAGGAGGCACGGGCATGAACGATGTAATGGGCATCATCTACACCTCTCCGGAGGATTTCGCCTTAAGAGACCTGACGGCCACGCGCGCCGTCTCCGCGCTGCCCCTTGCCAGCAGCTATCGCGCCATCGACTTCGTGCTCTCCTCCATGGTCAACACCGGCGTGCGCAACGTGGGCGTGATCATGCAGAAGAACTACCTTTCCCTCATAGACCACTTGGGCTCCGGCCATCCGTGGGATCTGCACACGCGCGTGGACGGTCTTCGCATACTTCCGCCTACCGGCGTAGCTTCTATGCCGGGCACCTATATGGGGCTGATCGACGCGCTTAACGCCAACATGAACTTCCTGCGCAGATCGCACCAGGAATTCGTGATCGTCGGCTACGGCAATTCCATACTCAACGCGGACCTGAACGACCTGGTACTGGAACACATCAACACGGGAGCGGATCTCACCATAGCCTATACGAAGGATCTTTCCAGCGACCTGGCAGGCCCGGACAGCGGCAACAAGCACTCCTTCATGAAGCTTGACGACAAGGGCCGTGTGACAGAGATAGAGATCAACCCCAACGCGCCCAGCTTCCCGAATATGGCCATAGACCTGTTCGTCATACGCCGCAAGCTCCTCATGTTCCTGATCAACCGCGCGGAGGCTCTTGGCCAGAAGAGCATGGATGAGCTCCTGCGCGACAGCATAAGGGATCATTCCCTCGCGGTACACGGCTATGAGTTCAACGGCTTTTACCGCGCCATCGAGACCGTGCAGGGCTATTTCCGCCTGAACCTGGATCTGATCAATCCTGAGACCCGCAAGGCGCTGTTCGGAAAGCTGCCCGTATTCACCAAGACGCGCAACGATCCGCCGGCAAAGTACATGGATGGCTCCGCCGTGAAAAATTCCCTGGTGGGCAACGGCTGCATCATAGAGGGCACGGTGGAAAACAGCGTGCTCTTCCGCGGCGTGCATGTGGCCCGCGGCGCCGTGGTGCGCAACTCGGTCCTCATGCAGGACAGCTACGTGATGGAAAACGCTGAGCTGGAGAACGTGATATTCGATAAGGATGTCACCATCCGCCGCAGCGGAAGGCTCGTCGGCCAGCCCCTGTTCCCCATCGTGGTCGGAAAGGGCATGACTCTCTGATATTTAAAGGAAACATAACCCTGTGTGCCGTTAAAATAACACAAAAGACAAAGGCGCCGCTTGATTGCGGCGCCTAAATAGTTTAGAATAGCGAATGGTGACCGGCAGGAAGCGTTGCCGGCTGTAAACCTGATAATAATTTAGGGAGGAACCTATTATGATCAAAATTGGTATCAACGGTTTTGGCCGCATCGGCCGTCTCGTCTTCCGTGCCAGCCTCGACCACAAGGACGTCGAAGTCGTCGGCATCAACGACCTGATCACCCCCGATTACATGGCCTACATGCTCAAGTATGACACCATGCACGGCAAGTTTGAGGGAACCGTTTCTTCCACCGAAAAGTCCATCATCGTCAACGGCAAAGAGATCCCGGTATTCTCCTGCAAGAATCCCGCCGA
>DBXA01000012.1 GCA_002309235.1 Christensenella sp. UBA1224
CCCAGGCGGAGGACCGCGCGCACCGCATCGGTCAGGAGGATTCGATAGCCTGCTATTACCTTGTCTCGCCGCGAGGCTCGGACAGGGATATGCAGGATGCCTTGGGGCTTAAGGTGAGCCAGTTTGTAAGCATGATGGGGGACGACCGCCTCGGGCAGGAGGATAAGCTCATCATGGAAACGGAGGCGCGTGAGAGGATCAAGCGACTGGTCGAAAGGCTGATGGATGAAAAGGAATCACCCGGCGGAGCTGGCAGCTGGGAATAAGCAAAAGGGTATTCCCCTGATCACAGCATTCGTGTAGTTTTTTTCATCTTCCTGCTCTTTTCCGCCTTTCGCACGGCGATCAGGAGCGGCGGATCCCCCGGCTGGTTCAGGTAGGCGTGAATGATGCAGTCATATCGAAGGGGATCGAGCCCCTTTGCCCAGGTGATCAGGCAATCCCTTTCGCGGGCACCTTCCTCGTGCCCCGGGTATACGCATACGGTGAGCATGCCGCCGGGCTTCAGAAGCTCCAGACATGCCCGGACGGCGGGGAGTGTTGTGTCTGCGAGGGTTGTGACGGCATGCCGCGCGCCCGGCAGCCAGCCCAGGTTGAATACGGCCAGGTTTGCCTCTTCCCGTATGTACTCCTTTACGTCCTGATGTCCTGCGTGTATGAGAGCGGCTCTGCCGGCAAGGTTCTCCCTCTCAAGAAGGGCTCGCGTCGCTTCTATTGCTTCTTCCTGGATATCAAAGGCATATACCTTCCCTTTATCCCCGACGAGCCGGCACAGCCGCAGGGTGTCGTGGCCGTTCCCCATTGTGGCGTCTATGGCGATATCGCCTTCCTCGAGCAGCTCCCGGTGGATCTCTTCTGCCCATCTGCGGGCGGAGCCTGTATCAAATTCATGCATGGAAAGCCTCCTCTTTGACTTGTCGGTAAATATGCTATATACTTTTCCCTGAAAAAAACCTTTTCCTGAGAGGTCTGTATGTTTTATAACGATAGGAACAGGCGCCGTGAAAGGCGCAGGCACGGCTGCCTCTTTTCTCTTTTTAAACTGGTCTTCTACTGCGTGCTGGCGCTGGCAATTTATGCTGCGGGGAAGACCGTGCTGATCGACGGCGGGAACACGCATATACTGTTGATGGGCATCGATTACGATGCCTCAGGCACATCCCGTTCGGATACCATGCTCATCGTTTCCGTGAGTCCGACGGGCAAGGTGCACCTGACTTCGATCCTGCGGGATACCTGGGTCGAGATACCGGGGCACGGCTACAATAAGATCAACACGGCATATCACTACGGCGGTGAGGAACTGGCGCTGGAGACGGTGAACAAGGCCTTCGGCCTCAATATCAAACAATATGCGGCGATATCCGTGCGCGGCATGCCGGTGCTTCTGGATACGATAGGCGGCATAGAGCTTTCTCTTACGAAGGAAGAGGCCAGGGAGACAAACAGGAATCTGGCCGCTCAGAGGGCTCTGCTCGCGAAGACCGGTACGGACCTGTCCGAGCTTACGGAATACGGGGACAACGTGCACCTGACCGCGGCGCAGGCCTTGTCATACTCCCGCATACGCTCCATCGGCAACGATTACGCCCGTACCGGCCGCCAGCGCAAGGTCATGAGCGCCGTGCTCGATAAGCTGCGCAGCATACGGAATCCCTACACCTTTTACAATTTCGTTTCCACCGGCATGCGGTGCCTCAACACAAATGCGGATTGGCCTCAGGTCATCATGCTGGGAGTGTTCGCGGCGGCACGTGATGAAGTGAGCGAACTGCGCCTGCCCGCGGAAGGAGCCTATGAAAGCGGGTATTATGACGGCCGCTGGAGCATAAGGCCGAATCTGGAGGCGAACAGGAGGATATTCCGGGAATTCCTGGCAAATTAAACTCAAAGATCCCGTATCATCTCGAGCACAGCGGCGTCCTGTACATCCAGCCCTTTATCCGTCAGGCGGAAAAAGCCGTCTGAAATGACGGCGAGTCCGTTCGCGATCAGCGTTTCCGTTCTGTATACCTTGAAAAAGTCCATACCGAATCTATCATAGAAGGCTGCCAGTTCAATGCCGCGCGTCATGCGTGTGCCGAGCATGGCAGCTTCTTCCAATCTGTCAGACGTTGAGAGCTCCTGTGCATCAAGGCGCGTGTTTCCCGCAAGATAACCGTCTATGGAAGCATCGTTCCGGTATCTCACGCCATCCATCAGGGAATGTGCGGCACAGCCGAGTCCCAGGTAATCCCCTCCCTCCCAATAGCGGAGATTATGCCCGCACTCCATGCCGGGTTTAGCGTAATTGGAGATCTCATACCTTTCAAGACCTGCCTGGGAGAGCACACGGGCGGCTGTTTTTTGCATCGCGAGGCAGGTATCGTCATCGGGGACGGAGATCTCTCCCTTCGCGGCCTTTTCTGCAAGCAGTGTCCCTTCCTCCAATATCAGGCTGTAGCAGGAGATATGGGGAATGCCCAGGGATACCGCTTTGCGGAGCGTTTCCCGCCAGGTATCCTGTGTTTGTCCCGGCAGCGCGTACATGAGATCCAGGTTGATGTTTTCAAAGCCCGCTTCCCTTGCCGTTTCTACCGCCCTGGTTATATCCGAAGGGGTGTGTATCCTGCCAAGTGTCCTGAGCAGCGCTTCATCAAAGGACTGGGCGCCGAAGGATATCCGGTTGACGCCGGCGGCCCGAAGCTGCCTGAGTTCTTCCAAAGTCACTGTTCCGGGGTTTGCCTCCGTGGCGATCTCTGCGTTTTCGTCAGGAGGAAAGAGGCGGAATACCTCTTCGAGGAGGCTGCACAGAAGATCTGCGGGCAAAACTGTCGGGGTGCCTCCGCCTATGAAGACGCTGGGGACCTCTCTTTTCCCGTACCGTTCGTAAACGCTGTGTGCTTCAGCTTTTACGGCATCGCAATAACGCCCGAAATCGCTTTGGCGGCCTGCCTGTGAAGCGAAGTCGCAATAAAAGCATTTCCGGACGCAAAAGGGGATGTGTATATAGATGGAAGCAGCCTTTACGGGGTGCATATGGCTTTGCCGGATGAGGTTCCTATGCGGGTGGCGCCGGCTTCTATCAATGCGAGGGCGTCTTCCTTCGTGCGCACACCGCCGGATGCCTTGACGCCGATATCGGGCCCTACAGTCTTGCGCATGAGCGCGATATCATGCACATTTGCCGCTCCGCCGGAGAATCCCGTGCAGGTCTTTACGAAATCCGCTCCTGCCTTTACGGCGATCTCGCAGGCCTTTACCTTTTCCTCATCGGAGAGAAGGAATGTCTCTATGATGACCTTGACCAGTTTCCCGCCGCCGGCCTTTACTACCTCGCGGATATCGTTTTCTACATAGTCATAGTCCCCGGCCTTGAGATGGCCGATGTTGATGACCATATCGATCTCTTCCGCGCCATCCTCTACAGCCTTGCGGGCTTCAAATGCCTTTACGGCTGAGGTATTCGCGCCGAGAGGGAAGCCTATGACGGTGCATACATTAACGCCGCTGCCCCTGAGAAGCTCTGCGCACAGCGCTACATGGCAGGGGTTTACGCAGACGGACGCACAGCCGAGGCTGCGGCTCTCCTCACACAGGGCACGGATGGCCTCCGGCTCCGCTGCCGGCTTAAGAAGGGTATTATCGATATAGGAAGCGAGCTTCATATATTTTGACTCCTTTATCATTCTCCCGCGTTTTCGGCTGTACCGGCGTTGGGATCTGCCGGGGCCGCGGTTATCCTGTTTCCGGTTCGGATCGCGTTTTCGGCATACATTGCATCCAGGGTCTCGCCGTCCGCTATGCCTGTCACGCTAAGGCCTGATGCCTGCTGGAAGGCCTTTACGGCTGTCTGCGTGCCGGAACCGAAATCTCCGTCCCGTACATCGTTGAACCAGCCGAGCTCATAGAGCCTCTGCTGCATCTTTTTGACCTCCGGGTTGTTGTACATGCCCTTGGTAAGCGTAGTGTAGGGCGATATCGTGGGTGTAGGCTCCGGCTGCTCTGTCGCCTTGACCTCGCTTGCATCTGAGATGCCGCCAAATTCACCCGCATCAGAGCTTGCGGAGAGCATCGCAACGGCGTTGCTGATGGCATCCCACCTCGTCTGAGAGCCTTCGGTATCCACACCGAGGGCATCCAGCGTGACTGCCGCATCGATATTATCCTGTATCGCGAGCAGCGTATCCAGGAAAGACTGGTCGTTGGTCTGGGGGGTTCCGGGGATCAGAGACTCCAGCTCTGCCCTGTCTGCTGCCTGCTGGGCGAGCGCCGTGGTGCCTGTCGGATCGGTCGCGTACAGGGAAGCGTATCCCGCGCGGTATTCATTTGTCGTATGGGATGTGATGATCCTTACGCCCTGTTCGAAGAAGGAATGCGTAACGCCGGAGACCTGGCTGTTCGCAGCTGTACGCAGCGAGATCCATATGATGCCGCCCACCAGCAGGGCGATCACGAGCACGGCTGCGAGCACGATGCGAATGATCTTTGTGCTGGTGCTCACATTTCCCTTGCCGAACAGGTGCCTGGGCTCGGCGTATTCATCCTCCTCGGTATCGGCGTCAAGATATCCGTTTTCATCGTAGTCGCTTTCGGCATTCTCAGTGCCGCCGGCGGATGGTTCGGCTTCTTCCTCATAATCGTCATCCCGGTGCCTGTTCAGGAACGGTATGCGCGCTTTTATTGAGTCCAGAGAAGGCAGGCTGAAGCGTTTTGCTGCTCCGAAATCCTCGTAATCCTCTTCCTCAGCGGTTTCGATCTCGGTCTCATCTGCTTCATCTGTATTGCCGGCGGGGAGGACGGGAGCATTGACGGCCTCCACATCGCTTTCATCCGCGAGGGTATCCTCACCTGCGATCTCTTCATCATCGTGTCTCTGGATGATGCGCTTGGGTGCCTTTGTCGCTGCGCCGCGGCCTGCCGGAGAGAATAGCCCTGAAACCTTCGGCCGCTGAGGCGTTTTTACGCTGCCCTCGGTATTTTCGGCTTCTGCCTGCATGCGCGTGCGCAGCTCCCGGGAGATACCTGTTACGTGGGCAGAGGTAAGGGGCTTCATCTTCAGGCTGTCGGGCAGTTCGATCTCGTCCGCATCTTCACTGCCGGCCTGTGCTTTTGCATCTGAGACCGGTGCTCCGGTTGTATTCCCGGCTTCATCCTGTCCTGCGCCTGGGATATCAGCGGCGGGAGCCTCATCTTTTGTTTCTTCTTCCTGCCGGAAAGCGGGCCGGTAGCCGGTACGCCTTATCTTATCTTCCCCGTCATTGGCGGAAGGATCTATGCTGGTGTAGGAAACACGGGCAAACCGAGCCCTGTCCGATTCTTCGGCAGGCGTTTCCTGCGCGTTGAACGCCGGGAGCGTGCCGATATAGGAGCCCTCCGAAAAAGCGTTGGAATCGGGGACCAGCCCGCAGCCCGGACATTTCGCAGCGC
>DBXA01000128.1:0-8374 GCA_002309235.1 Christensenella sp. UBA1224
TTGAAGTTGGCGAAGATGAAGGGCACGCCGTAGTCCTGGAGGGAGGTGCAGTAGCCGCCGCCGGCCTTGCCCTCCTTGGCCAGCACGTCCATGAGCTCATTGTCCAGCATCATGGAGAAGAACTCGCCCGTCTCCGGGGAGAGCTCGTTGTAGAATCTGCGCCCGTGGGCGAGGATATCGTCCGCCGTGCCCTGGGGCTTTGCGTTGCCGGAGCGGAACATGAGCGCCGCGTCGGCAAAGCTCATGGGATAGGGGACGCCCAGCCGTGCAGCCTGATCCCTGTAGACCTTGTCGGCCAGGGGCACCAGATACTTCACCACGGCTTCGCGGAATCTCTCCACATCCTCCTTGGTGTAGCAGTTGCGGCCCATGCGGTAATAACCGAGCTGTGTAAACCCATCGTAGCCAAGCTTCCTGCCCATGGAATCGCGCAGCTTCACAAGGTCGTCAAATATCCTGTCCAATTGGGCCTGGTTGTCCTTGTACCATTTGCCCTCTGCCTGCCACGCGGCAAGACGACGCGCGTCATCCAGGTCCTCCTCAAAAGGCTCGAGCTGTGAAATGGTATATATGCCGCCTTCGAACGGGATCTGCGCGGAAGCGATCAGATCGTCGTATTCGCTTACCAGCTCGTTCTCTTTCTGCATATCGGCTATGATCGCAGGAGAGAAGGTCTTCCGCTCGATCTCCGCGTTGATGAACATCAAATCACCATATTCTGCCTCAAAATCCTTGCGGAAGCGCGAATCAACCATAGCCTTGATCCATTCCTGCTCGTATTCCTCAGCCTCCGGCCCGAATTCATCCCAGAATTCCTTTTCCGCCGTATAGAATTCATCCCGTGTGTCGATGGACTGACGAATGTAAGCAAGGGATGCGGTCGTATCGACGATCTTTCCCTTCTCCTCGTACTCCAGGAAGACCTTTTTAGCCTCCTCATAGCTCCCGGCGTTCTTCAGACGCTCTGTCAAAGCTTTTATATCCGCAATGACAGCCTGCGGATCAGGCCTTTTGTATGGCATCTCAGAAAACTTCATTGTATAACTCCTTTCAGGCCGCCTTATCGGCGACTGATATATATTATTTGAGTGATACCGGGCAAACCCGATACCAATCATATCATACATTTACCAAAATTTCTATATTCTGTGAAAACACAACCTGATGTGCTACAATAAGGACAGTTTATAATTGCTGAGGTGCTTTATGCTTACCAAATCAAAAATCCTGACGGCTTGCGTTTCTTCTCTTCTGATACTGCTGCTGATCGTGCCCGCTGCTTATGCGGAGCAGGTCTTCAACGGTGAATGGATCTGCGATAACGAATGCACGCTCTACAGCGGTATGGATTACAGACCGGATACATCCCCTATCGCCAGAAGGAACAGCGGCAAGCTGGAGCATTATATCAGCGATGGATCCGTCATCACGAGAAACGGCAGAACGCTGCACGCCGAAACGGTAGACGAAGAAAAGATTATCTATTATACCGCTGTTTGCGGCTCTCAGAGTCTATGTTGGAAGATCCGGGTACTGCCGACTGTGGAGTATTTCGATATACAGATAAACGGGCAGGATTTTTACGGAAACGCGATACTGATCGACAAGGATCAGATCGGAACGTCCTTTGACCTGACCGCATACGCAAGACCGGATGCATCGCAGGCCTCCTGCGTCTGGTCATCCAATAACGACAGGATCCTCGCCATCACAGGCGATGGGAGGGCAGCGATACAAGGCAAGGGCGAATGTATCCTTTCGGTCCGCGCATCAGACGGGCACCTTCAGAAGCTGAGATGCGTAGTAGGTGATGTATCAGACCTAAAGTACTTCCTGGAGATAGATAAAACAAATCAGGTGGTACGGGTGTTCACAAAGGATACAAACGGCATCTATTCCATACTCGTACGCAGGATGATCTGCTCATCCGGGAACAACAGGCACATTCTGACTGACGGCATCTATAGGGTCCCGGGGCCCCGCAGAAGGTGGATGGGCACAGTCCTCCCCGGCATCTATGTGCAATACGGCACCCAACTGTGGGAAGGGGTATACTTTCATTCCATACCGTATACGAAAAACGGGAATGGCGCCGCCATGGAAACAAAGGAATATAAGGGCCTGGGCAGCAACATATCGGACGGCTGCATAAGGCTGCTGTGCGCGGACTGCAAATGGATATACGAAAATATAACCGCAGGAACCTACACGGCCTGCACCCGCGGAGACAGGAAAGAGAGCGAATACGGCAGCGTAACGCTTCCGGAATTGTCCGTCTCAGAGTATCTGACCTGGGATCCCACAGACGATGATCCGGAGAATCCCTATTATGATCCGACGTATACATCGCTTGTGCAATAAAACGGTATAAGATCGGCAGCTTCCGGGAGCACAATGTACCTGACGATCCGGTATGCTTGAGCGCTGCCACCGCTGCCGCATAAGACTGCCATATTTTCATATATCTTCACTTTGCCGGGAATGCGCCGCTGTCTGCGCAGCAAGATCAGGTTGATCATCATTCCGCTTTTTCACAGAAGCTGCCATACGCGCAGTCCGAATCTCAGCAGCATCATCGTATTTTTATTCCGCAAACTGCATGCTGTACTTTCTTTCCAGTGTCTTGTATTGACGCTTCATTTGTTATATATTGTTATGTGAGGAACAGCAAAAAAGGAGGATATCAGGATGAAGCTGAGCTATTCGACATTGGGATGCGTCGATTATGATCTGGACCGGGCGCTGAAGGTCGTAAAGGATTTCGGGCTCGACGGTATAGAGCTGCGCGGATTGAGCGGCCATGTACCGAATGCGGAGATACCGGAATTCAGCGAGGACAGGATCGACGAGACGTCAAGGAAGATCAACGCGGTCACCTTTCCCATCGTGCTCGATACATCCATCTTCTGCGATAAAATGGAAGAGACAGACGAGGCGCTGAATGAATTCCGCAATGATCTGCGCATCGCCGCCGCGATCGGCGCGCCGTACCTGCGCATTTTCGGCAACGATCTGAAGGACCCGGAGGACGACGCGGAATACGCGCATATCGCCTATGAGATACGGGAGATGTGCCGCCTCGCCGCCCCGGTGGGCAAGACGGTGCTCCTGGAAACGCACGGGGATATCGACCGCATCGAGAGACTTGCCAGGATCCTGGACAGGGTCGGCGATGAACCGGGCTTCGGCATATTATGGGATATCTCTCATTCCGATATGTTCTACGGGGATGATTGGCAGCCCTTCTACCAATATATCAAGCCTTTTATCCGCCATCTGCATGTGAAGGATCATATCCGGGAGGACGAGATACTCGTATCCCAGGGAAAAGGTGAGATACCGGCAAGGAAGATCGCGGAAAAGCTTCTTTCAGACGGTTATGACGGGTACTTCTCCCTGGAATGGGAGCGCAAATGGCATCCGGAGCTCGGCCCGATTGAGGAGGCTATTGCGGATTTTCTGAAGGTTATGAAGGGATAAATATAATCAAGTTGCAGCAAAAACATGAATCAAAACGCTTCAATAATGATCAACTTCACGGAAACCGAAAAGGCTGCCGAATGCTGTATGCATGCCGGCAGCTTTTTATATCGAAAAACGTTAATCTCTATGGGTTTACGATAAAGCCATGTTCCTGCGCCCATGTTGCAGCATAGCTCCCTGCCGGAGCGATGATCACGATATCACTGCCTTCAAAGGCGTCATCCGCTATACTCTTTACAGTCGCCGGGATCGATATGGCGTCTACATCCGTCAGCCCTGCGAATGCCTGGCTTTCGATAGCTGTAAGATCCGCAGGAAGAATGAGGATCCCGGAAGGCTCAGAAGGTCCATAATGGATTATCGCCATGGTAAGGCAATCGTTATCGTTTTCGATCCGGATCTCTGACCACTGTTCCTGTGTTCCAGCATAGGTTACATCCGTCAAACCGCTGCAGCCAAGAAAGCTGCACTCCCCGATCTCTTTGACGCTGGCAGGGATCGCTACACTGGACAAGGCTGTGCAGTTCTTGAAAGCTCCATATGGTATGACTGTTACGCCTTCCGGAATCGTCATGCTCAGCAAACTATTGCAGCCCTCGAAGGCTATTTCCCTGATTTCTGAGACACTGCCTGGGATTATCACGTTCAGAAGGCTTGCGCACTTTTCAAAGAGGCCATCGCTTATGGCAGTCAGCCCGGATGGAAGCTTCACGCTTGCAAGAGCGCTGCAATCGGCAAAAGCATACTTTTCTATGGTTGAAACAGTATCTGGCAGATCAATAGCAGTCAATGCCGTACAGCCCTTGAATGCGGACTCTCCGATGCTGGCTGTATCAGCGGAAAGCGTAATATCCGAAAGGCCTGTGCAGCCTTTGAACGCATAAGGGCCTATATCGGTAAGGCTGTCGGGAAGTGTCATGGCCGTAAGAGCGGTACAGCCTTCGAACGCAGATTCGCTGATGAAAGTCAATGTGCTGGGAAGAGTCACATTTACAAGAAACGTACAATTACGGAAGGCGAATCTGCCTATGGAAGTCACGCCCTCCCCGATCACGACCGTACTGAAATCCCCGCCCCATTCAGGCGGTTCCCATTTGTAATCATACATCGCACCTGTCCCGCTGATCCTAAGGATACTATGATCATCATCTTCCCAATACCAGGTTAAACTCTCTCCACATGCACCAGGATCATCCGCATACACCGGCGCACAGCACAAGAACACCAAAACCAGCGCAGCAACCGTCATAAACAAATATAACCTCAAAGCCGAAACCTTTTTCACCGGGATGCCTCCCAACTCAAACCTTACCGTCCAAATAACCCGACACAGAAATTATAAAACCATTTTCCTGCATATGCAAGCAAAGCAGGCATGTTGCCTAGCTCAATAAAAATGCCTTTTCAAAAGACAGCCAAGTTTCAAAAAGCAAGCCTATCATCTGAAGATAAAACGTCCTGTCAGCCTCTTTACCACGGCCTGGCAGGCAAAACCTGTGAAAAGGCCCGAGATGACAGCGGATACCATGAGGATCGGGAGATAATACACTATATAAACCGTGCCCGTGACCAGCGTTGCCGCCAATATCTGGCCGATATTGTGCGCTGCCGCGCCGAGTATGCCCAATATGAAGATCTGGTCCCGTCTGAAGAGCTTATAGAGCAGCACCGTGACAAGATAACAGGCGCAGCCGCCCGAAAGGCTGTAGATCAACGCGGAAAACTGCCCTGTCAGCGTACAGCCCAAAAGCACTCTTACAAGCATGATCATCACCGCGTCCACAGGGCCTAACAGGAATACAGCCGCAAGCGTAATGATATTCGCAAGACCAAGCTTCACGCCGGGGATCGCTGTCAGAGGGGGCAGCTGAAGCTCTACTGTAAAAATGATGAGGGCGACTGCCGTGAGGAGCGCGTCAAAGACAAGTCTTTTTGTTCCGAACCGCGTCTTTATACCGCATGCCTCCCTTCAGTGCGAGACCGAATCGATTCCGGATGCGGGTGCCTTTTCTACCCGGATGGTCATCCTGGCCGGCAGGCATATGATCGGCATGGCCGAATCGCTGATCCAGCCCGTATGCACGCATACCTGATCAGGACACTCGGCTTGTGCTACGCACACCCTGCCGCTTTCAAAGCGGACCGTATCGGTTATCTCGTTTTTCCCTGTGATATGGACCTCTATGGGTTCCGTTATCCCATTGAGCCTTACGGAATAAACGCATACCCCATCCACATAGACATTCGCGGTATCCGCGCCTGTTTTTGCGGTAATGAGCCATATCGACAGCGCCAGGCATACGATGAACAGGATGCCTATCCCGATCAGCCACTTTCTGGTCTCAATCACGGCCGATCACCGCTGCCTTTCCGCCTGAAAGAGCATGATAGCTGTCCTTCAGGCCTTCCGTGACCAGAACGCGCCCGTCATCCGCAACGAGCACCGCCTCAAAGCCTCCCTCTCTCCTCCAGAGATCTGCCGCCTTTTCCGCGCCCATCACGAAAAGGGCTGTGGAGAGCGCGTCGCACATCTCACCGCTGTTCCCAATAACAGTAACGGAAAGGAGGCCGCTGCGGGCAGGACAGCCGTTTGAAGGATCGATGATATGGTGATAGGTCACCCCGTCTTCCTCAAAGAAGCGCTGGTAGCCGCCGGAGGTGATGACGGCGCCGCCGTCTGTCTCTACATACCCGATATAGCCGCTTTTGACGGGATCCGCTATCGCGACCCTCCAGGGACTGCCATCCGGTTTTTTCCCGAGGACCTGTACATTACCGCCGAGATTGACGAGGGCGCTGCGGATACCCGCGGAAGCGAGCGTTTCCATGATCCTGTCGCCCGTATAGCCTTTTGCGACCGCGCCAAGGTCTATCTGCATACCATCCCGCAGGATGACGCTGCTGCCTTCCACGGCAACGCCTGTGTAGTCCACAAGGGAAAGCAATCCCGCAAGCTCTTCTTCGCCCGGCACTCTGTATGCATCGGCAGTAAAGCCCCACGCCTTTAAAACAGGGTAGATCGAGATATCCAACGCCCCGGATGTCTTTTCACACCAGCAAAGCGCGTCACTTATCAGCAAAGCTGTCTCATCCGAAACCTGCGCTGTGCCTTTCTCATTGAGAGCGTAGATCTCGCTCCCGGGATCCGTCGCTGAGAGCTTCTTTTCAAGCGATGTTATGATGTTTTCGCATTCCCGCAGGACATCCTCCGGGCCGTAAACCGTCAATTCCATGACGGTATCCATGGCAAATACGGTTGACGTTCGCTTTTCGTCAAGGCCCGCGGCCTGTTTTCCGGAACAGCCTCCCAGCAGGAACAGACAAAGGGCCGCGGCCAGGAGCACCTTAGCCCTGTGCTTCATACCGCCACCCCTTTACTCCAGTTCACTTTCCAGCTTCACGCACAGCGCATAAAGCTCTTCCGGTTTATCGATCTGCCAATCCGGGATCTCCTCCTCCGTTTCCGGCTGATAGCTGTAGCGCGGCGACCACCTGATAAGGACGCTGCGGATACCGAACCGCCTTGCGCCGACGATATCCCTTTTCAGATTGTTGCCCACCATGATGACGCGGCCTTTATCGGCATCCGTGAGTCCGGCCGCCTCAAAGGCCTTTGAGAACATAACACGGGCAGGCTTATGATCGCCCATCTCCTCGGAGATCACTTTTGCGGAAAAGATGTGGGAAAGCCCGTTCTGCCGCATCGTATTCTCAAAGGATCTTACCAGCCCGTCCGCGACCATCACGATCGTAAAGCCTTCCTCGTACAGGCGGAGCATGGTCTCTTTCGCGCCGGGAATGCAATCAGCCCTGTCTACGACTCCGAACGGGACAGCGCGTTTCTCACTGCCCTCGTCTATGATGGTATCACCTATATCCGTAAAAACAACCAGTTTCTTTTTCATTTCCATATCTTTCCGATATATCTTTTCCGCTGAAGCGTCAGGCATGCATATAATCCCTAAGCGAACCATACAATCCAAGGAATCTCTGATAGGCACTGTCATAAGCACTTTTCAGAGAAGCATCCGGCTCGTGTACGCGAAGCACCCTTCTGCTGCCTTCCACCGCTTCCTCAAAGGATGAGAAAAAGCCGCAGCCTACACCCGCCAGCATAGCCGCTCCCCAGACAGTCGCATTCGCGGCATCCGGTACGATGATCCTTTTCCCTGTAACATCCGCCTTTATCTGGGTCCAGAGAAGGCTACGTGATGCGCCGCCGGTAGCCGTGAGCTCGCTGACGGAAGCGCCGGCTTCATAAGCTGTTTCCAGATTATGCCTTAACGTATACGCGCTGCTCTCAAGGCCTGCCCGCAGAAGATCCTTTCTTTCGGTTCCATAGGTCATACCGTAATATACGGCGCATGACTTCGGATCCCAGACAGGTGAACGCTCACCGGAAAAATACGGGAGCAGAAGCACGCCGCCCGCTCCCGGAGGAGAGCTTCCCGCCTCCTCATCCATTTCCGCGAAGCTTCGGCAGCCGAGCGTCTTCTTCATCCAGTTCATGACACCGCCGCCTACCGTGCCTCCCTGCAGGAGATACATCCCCGGTACGACATGGCAGCCCAGTATCAGCCGGATATCAGAAGAAGGAATATCCTCGCAGATGCTCATGCCGCCTGCCTGGCCGCCCTGCTCCTGCGTCTCTCCTGCCCTGAAGATACCGGCGCCTAAAGCCGCGCATGCGGCATCGAGGCCTCCGGCTGCTACAGGCGTTCCTGCGCAAAGCCCTGTCTCGGCAGCCGCGGCCTGCGTAACCCTGCCTATGATCTCATGACTTGGGCAGATCCTCGGCATCTGCCCGGAAGGGATTCCTATCTCGTCCATGAGCGCGCTGTCATAGGCACGCTTTTTCATATCAAAGAAAGACCAGCCGTACCCCTGGGAA
>DBXA01000128.1:8523-8710 GCA_002309235.1 Christensenella sp. UBA1224
CCTGTCCCTTCCAAAGCGGCTTTCCAATTCCGCGCAGATCCCCGCTGAACGGGTATCCATCCATATAGGTGTAGGGGCAGTCTCCCTTCCGTTTTTGACGGGGATACAGGCCCAGCTCTGTCCGTCGATGCCGACAGCCGCTATATCCGTATTCCGTACAGAGCCGGAGAGCAGCTCCCTTACGGCA
>DBXA01000128.1:8820-11995 GCA_002309235.1 Christensenella sp. UBA1224
GCCGCCTTGCAGGCGGAGGTGCCTATATCGATACCCAGAAGCAGCTCACCACATCCCATAAAGCACCTCCGCAATACTCTGTTTCTATCATTTCTTTGTGAACCGGAGCATATTCCAGCTCAGTGCCGGCAGCTTTATCTCTGCCCTGCCGCCTTCCAATGTATCCCCTGCAGCATTAACAGGATGGACATTGTCCGGATCCGACTCGGTATTCACGGCCTTGACATCATCATGATGCAGTACGACATGTTCCTCTAACTTCATATCACCGAAACCGCGCAGGTCCGCATTGACGAGGACATCCTCTTCCATATCCCTGTTCAGGCAGAAAAGCGCAACAGCGCCATCATCGCCGAGGACCGCGGATGCATCCACGACAGGTACCTTCTCATAATCGGACGTATCGTATACAGGGGAGTCGACGTTCAGCATGAGAGAAGTGCCTCGGCCGTATTTCGAAACATACGCCATGGGCCAATAGGTGGTCTGGGCCCAGACTCCGCCGCCGTTTCTCGTCATGATGGGAGCTATGACATTCACCAGCTGCGCAAGGCAGGCGATCTTTACCCTGTCGGCATTCCGCAGGAATGTATTGAGTATGGAACCGCACAGCAGCGCATCTTCGAAATTATAGATGTCCTCCAAAAGCGGCAGCGCCCTGCCCCACTTGTCTCTCTTCCAGATCTCCCTGTCCTGCGCTCCGCTGTGATACCAGACATTCCATTCATCAAAGGAAAGGTTCAGACTCTTCCTGGAATGCTTCTTTCCCTTGACGCTGTCGCAGATGCAGACGACCGTATGGATAAAATCATCCAGATCCATCGTACGGGCGAGGAAGCCGGGCGTATCATTCGTGGGGTTTCCGTAATAACGGTGGAGGGATACATAATCCACCGTGTCATAGCATTCGTCGAGCATGGTGTATTCCCAGCTGCCGAAGGTCGGCATCTGGGAGGAAGAAGAGCCGCAGGCTACCAGTTCTATCGAGGGATCGACCCATTTCATGATCTTGCCGGCTTCATTTGCGATCCTTCCGTATTCGACAGCCGTTTTGTGGCCCATCTGCCATGGGCCGTCCATTTCATTGCCGAGACACCAAAGTTTGATGCCGAAAGGCTCCTTCGCGCCGTTGGCGATGCGCATGTCACTGTATTTGCTGCCGGAAGCATGGTTTGCGTATTCAACGATGCTCCTGGCCGCGTCCACACCGCGCGTACCGAGATTGATGCTGTACATAGGCTCCGTACCGGATTTTTTGCACCAATCGACAAATTCATGCAGGCCGACCTCATTTGTCTCAGTGGTAAACCAGGCAAGATCAAGCCTCTTCGGACGGCTCTCACGGGGGCCTACGCTGTCTTCCCATTCAAAGCCGGAAACAAAATTGCCGCCGGGGTACCTGACAACGGTGATGCCAAGATCCCTGACCAGCTTGATTACGTCTCTGCGGAAACCGTTCTCATCCGCAGAAGGATGCCCCGGCTCATAGATACCGCCGTATACCGCTCTGCCGAGATGTTCGATAAAGGATCCGTAAATGCGGGGATCGATCTTTCCGACCGCAAAAGAACTGTCTGTAACGATAGATGCTTTTTTCATAATAGAACCTCCTGTCGATCTGATGATATTTTGCATCATATCCCGGAAAAAGGCAAGCTTTTTTCCGGAAAGTATCCATATCTGTCGGAACAGCCCGCTTGACAGCGCTTCTAAGCGGTACTATCATTTTGGTGATAAACTGTATGGAGGCGGCTTTTATGCCTCACAGGGAAAACAGCGATGCCGTATCCGCAGTACGGTTTGCCATACCGATCGCCATAGAGAACACGGCTTCAACTCTGATAGCCATGATATTTTCGATGATCATCGGCGGGATATCATCCGGAGCGCTCGCGGCCGTCGGCACCTCCAATACGATCGTAACCTTTCTCACCGCCGCGCTTTCTCTGCTCACGACCGGCAGCGCCGTGCTGATCTCACGATATGTAGGCGCCGGAGATCTGTCCAAAACCACGGCATGTATCGAGCAGAGCCTTCTGCTGACTGTGATCCTCGCAGGGTGCATCACACTTTTTATCGAGCTCTTCGCCCACTATATACTGAAGCTTCTGATCCCAGGGGCAGATTTATCCCTCTTTTCGGATACAAAAGCGTATCTGCGCATACTGATGCTCTCTTACCCGTTCCTTATGCTGTACAACGTCGGAACATCGATCATGCGCGCTTCCGGGAACAGCAGAGCGACCATGTATGTTGCCATAGGCATGAACCTGATACAGCTAATCTCCTCCTGGCTGTTCCTGCGGATCTTGAAGCTCGATCTCGCCGGTGCCGGCCTTTCCGCCATCGCAGCAAGGTTTTCCGGCGCTGCCGTTGTATTATTCATCGTCATCCGCTCAAACGCAAAATATCACATACGCATACGGGCTATCTTCAGGCCGGACAGATCCATGTTCCGCACCATCCTGAGGGTCGGCATGCCCGCATCAATGGAACAGATGAGCGTGCAGGGCGGTTATCTGCTCGCAAACTCCCTTGCAGTAGGACTCGGGACACAAGCCGCTTCCATATACCAGATCGTCAATTCGATCGTCACTTTCCCAAGCATCCCGCAGGGCGTCATGATGTCTACGGTGCTCACAGTCGTCGGCCAAAAAATCGGGGCCGGTGATCACGAGGAGGCACGCAGGAGCGAATACAGGATGTGGCTGTTTACGGTCGTCACCTGTATGGTATTGGGGATCATTACCGCTCTGCTGGGAACAAAGCTGACATCGCTCTACACAAAAGATATCCGTATTGCCGGGACATGTGCCGCGCTTTTGTGGGTCCAGCTCGGGTACCAGCTTTTCGGCGGCTCCATCAACTCACTCGATCCTGCGCTGCGAGCCGGCGGGGAAAACCGTTTCGTCATGCTGCAGAGCGCTATCGGCGTATGGCTCATACGGCTGCCCCTCAGCTGGCTGATGGGATATACACTCGGCATGGGTATCTGGGGGATCTATTGGGCAAACCTGATAAGTCTGGCATCACGCGCTGCCAGCGGCTGCATCAAACGCGCAAAAAACGATTGGATCCATAAGGAGATTTAGACAGGCAGTTGTGAATCATGTTTTTCCGCGAAAAAAAAAGAACGCTCCGCCGAGGGAGGATAAGGTATACTATTTTTCGCACA
>DBXA01000134.1:0-6605 GCA_002309235.1 Christensenella sp. UBA1224
GCATAAGGCTTCAGAGCTTCGGTGAGCTGTGTGTATATGCGCTCGCTTGTGATCACGTGATCGATGATGACGCCTGCAGCGTATTTCAGTTCACAGAGCGCCTTCTCGCACAGATCCGGATTGATCTCAAAGACATCATCTTCGTAGATGACTTCGTCCGCGGCAAGCTTCATGCAGTCGTCGATGGATACGAGGCCGAATCTTTCATTTTTCCTTTCCTGTATCATTGCCTGCAGAGCTCTGCCCAGTGTACTTTTCCCGCTGCTGGATGGCCCGTTGAGCAAGATGACGGGCTTTGACAGGATAAACATACCCCAAGTCATTCGGCGGATACTCCCAGGGGCTTCCTGCCCGGGTCACCCGGCTTTCTGGGATAGCTCTTGGGGGTGTGCTTGTTTTTTCCTATCCGGATAAGACGATGATCCCAGTCACGTTCGGGGAAAATGCATTTGATCTGTGAAGCCGTGCTGCCCCCGAGAAGCTTTATTGCCTTTGCCGCCTGGGGTATTTCGATATCCGCTTTCGGGCCGTGATAATCGATAAAAGCACCGCCGACCCGGACAAAGGGCAGGCATAGCTCGCACAGTGTCGGAAGAGCGGCTACTGCGCGGGCGGTAACGATGTCGAATACCTCCCTGAGACCGGGCTGTCTGGCAGCTTCTTCGGCACGCATATGCACAGCCCGGGCGTTGAGGCCCAGATCCTTTATGGCACCGTTCAGAAAATCCACGCGTTTGGCGAGTGAATCGAGCAGTGTGATCTGAACATGAGGCAGAACGATCGAGAGGGGGATGCCCGGGAAGCCGGCCCCGCTCCCAACATCGAGAAGGTTTGAGGCATCGTTCAGCCAGTCTGTTATGAGGTATGGCATGAGTGAATCGATATAGTTGCGGTCAGCCGCCTCGATCACTTCATCCGCTACTCTCGTAAGGTTCAGTGTTTTGTTGGCTTCGATGAGAATTGCATGAAAAGCCGTGAGCTTTTCTGCCTGCTCCTTTGTGATCTCTTTTCCAAGCTTTGCGCAGGAATCAAGGATATGCTCTGTCATGATCGTTTCTCCGTGAAAGCCCCCCGCCGCTTCTGCGGCGGGGTGTGGTGCGTATGGAAGGGATCAGCCTTTGGAATTGAAGATGTAAACCTGTGTGGTATCAGGCAAAGAGTACAGCCATTCACTCTTGTCAAGAGGCACGCGGATACAGCCGTGGGAGGCGACTTTGCCAAGATAGCTTTCCAGGTATTGACCTTCCAAGAAGGGTACCCGGTGGATACACACGCCGCCAACGACGCGAAGCGCGTGTTCGCACTTGGCTGTGGTATTGTAGAAATAAGGCATGCGATCGGTGATGAGGTATGACCCCCTGGGAGTGCTGCCTTCTACGATGCCGGTACAGATGAGGAAGGTATCTACAAGACTTCCGTCTTTGTATACCCACATCCTCTGTGCTTTGGAACCGGTCCTGTCGGTTGATATCTCGATACGGTATGGACTTGTGACGACTATCTGTTCCAGATTGGAAATCTTGACATAGCAGCGAATGGGATCGTTCGTCATCAGACCGACCTCAGCATAAACGTAATCATCGAATGTTTTGAATATCCTGAATACTGCCGACTGACCATATGTGTATCCTATGACAGATCCACCGATTCCGTTAAACAGATATATTTTGGTCTTGGCATTACCGGCGCCTACTACCTTATAGCCGTAAACGCCATCCGGATAGATACCACTGCCAACTCTTACTATCGTAGTCTTGGTCTCCGATGTATCACCGTATGTATCAATGTAATAAGCGCTGACGGTATATTTGCCGCTCGGAACTTTGGTTCCGGATTCTCTGCGCCCATCCCAGACGAATTTGACAGTGCCGGAGGTTATCTTTTTCCCGTTCAGGACCTTGCGGACGATATTTCCGCTTGCATCTTTAACAACCACATAGACGTATCCGCGCGTGGACGTGGTAACGGATCCTACTAATGCATCATCATTCTGAACATCGAGTGTCTCAGCTAAGCTGAATCTGGTGATCTCCGGCGGAATCCTCTCGACCTTGACGTTCACGGTTTTGATCTCAGTAGTAACTCCGTACAGATCGGTGTAGAACGCTTCGATCACATATTCACCATTGGGAACCATTTTGGACCCGGAATCGGATTTCCCGTTCCAGGAGAATGTAGCTGTACCGCTGTTGCTCTTCGTACTATTGAAGATCTTCCGGACTATATTACCTTCAGAATCCTTGATCCTGACAGTGAGATTGCCGCGGGTTGCTATAGTGACAGAACCGATGAGTGTATCTCCGTTCGAAGGATCGAATATCTCTGTCGCCTTCAACTGGGTGACCTCTGCAGGTATGCGCTGTGGGTTCACGTAGCAGATGGCACTGCCGATCTTAACGCCGCCGGAGCTGTAAAGTAAAGCCTGTACTGCGTAATGATAACCGAGCAGGTTTGTACCTGGTATGGTTGTCATAGCGGAAGGAGATTTTAAGTCCAGGGTTGAAATGACCTTGGTGCTCTTAGTATCGAGATTCAGCAGAGATATCTTTAATGATCCCTTGGATTTGGCAAGGATACGAAGTTGCACAGGCTGTTGTTCAAGCGGCCTCGAATCGCCTACTACATTGAACAGGAGTATTCTCCCCAAAGCCTGAGGTGTTTTTGTTGCATCATCTCTGGTATATGTAAACGTAACCGGACCGGCAAAGTCAGACCCTGCCGAATTGGCGGCAGTCATGGTTATCCTGTATTCGCCTGCCTCCAATCGATTTCCGGAGGTATCACGTCCATCCCAATATACCGTAACGGTACCTTCGTTGTGAGTGACATCGTTTTCCACGGTGTATATGATCTCTCCCATAGCATCACGGATATAGAGATTCACCGTAGCTCGGATGGAAAGTGTATATCTGATGGGCAGTGTCACTCCGTCATCGCCGTTGACCGTTGTTACAACAGGTGCCAGATTTGAGATAAGCGGAGGATCTACGATGGGTATGAAGGACGAGCTTGCTTTTCCGATTATGGTCTTGTCTGTTGCGACAGACAAGGAAAGATTGTACTTGTGGCCTTCAAACAGATATGCAGCCGGGATCGTGATTCTGTTGACGCCGGCCTTTAAGCTGCCCACCAGTTTGTTGACCTTTTTGGTATTCAGATCCGTTAAAACACCGGCGTATTTACACGCAGTGGAAACATCAACGAAGAAGGCAGCATTACTGCCTACCTTAGGCGTCTGCTTGAACATTGCATAGCGGATGACGCCTTTCACTTCCGCCCGTAGAGATTCCACAGGTGCCGTATATGTGAAGGAAAGAGGACCTGCTATATCATCGCCGGCGGAATTGGAACAGGTGATATCTGCGGTGTATGTACCTGTTGGAAGAAGAGTGCCTGCATCGCTGATACCGTACCAATTAACGGTGTGGCTGCCAGGCGCATAACGCGCTCCCTTAAGGATCGTGGCAATTGCCTTTCCTTCATTATCGCATATGGTTATGGTGGTATTGGCAGAAAGATCGTTTGTGAAGCGGATAGCCAGACCTGTTTCGCTCATTGCGTCCATGTTATCTGCACCGAGCGAGAAATCTGTAATAGAAGGCGGATCAATGGTCGGTACAAAGGAAAGCGCGCCTTTTCCAGTCAGTGTTTTTCCTGAATAGATACTCAGCTGGAGCTTGTATTTATGGCTTTCAGTAAGGATCTTTGCCGGGATGGAGATCACGGATTCTCCTTTGGAAAGACTTCCCTTATATGTATTGGTTTTGCCGGCTGTCGCATCACTGATGGTAAGAACATAATTGCTTGCGGCATATGTCCCTACGGTGAGATATGCATCGTATCCGACCTTAGGTGCCTTTTTAAATAAGGCGTAATCCAGCTTTCCTGCAGTCTTTACGGAGATCGTATTGCCGGATACGCTGTATGAGAAGGAAAGTTCGGGCGCCGTCACGCTGCCTGCGGAATTCGAGGCGCTGATGCATACGGTATATTCACCGGAGGGGAGATGTTCTCCGCTTTCATCGGTGCCGTTCCAGTATATAACACTGTTCCCGGGATTGAAAACGACGCCATTTTTCACGGATGCTGCGACATTTCCGGATTTATCTTTGATCGAAATATTAACGCGTGAATTGATGTTTAAGGTGAAACCGATAGGGAGCACACTATAGGTTTCTCCATCGAAATCGATCGTTCCCAAATAGCAGGCAGAAAGGACTGGCGGATCCACAAGCGGAACAAACGCACATGCTGCCTGTCCGATCGTGGAGGAACCGGAGGCTTCGACAAGTACCATTTTGTATTTGTGTCCTTCGATGAATACACTTCCGGGAATGGATACTCTGTTGTTGCCTGCTTTGAAGGACCCGCTGTAGACATAGTTTTTCCCTGCGGTAGAATCAGAAAGCTTAATCTTATAATTACCTGCCTTTGCGGCATTTACCATGAGAACGGCCTTCTGGGATACATGCGGTCTGCTTGTGAAAAAAGCGGTGTTTATGCTGCCTTTTACGGCCAAAAGCAGTATATCGTCAGAAGTGGATTCCAAGGTGAAGGAGGAAACGGGGGCCGTATAGGTACCGCCGCTGTTCTTGCAGGAAATGTGCATATAATACGTGCCGGAGGGAGCCAGGGAGCCGTCGGTACGGACACCGGACCAAGTAAGAGTATGGCTTCCCGCGTTCATGGAGGTTGCTGATGCGAGGGTGGTGACGGTTTCGTTGGAGGAATTCGCTATATAGCAGGTTACGCTCGCGTCATCCGGGAGGGAGAAGGAGGCTTTAAAAGAGCTGCCGTCCATTACTGAGACAGAAGGAGATACAGACAGAGAATCAATGCGGGAAACGGCTTTTTTTGTGCTGATGACTGCAGATCCTGTCCCGATCGTCTTTGAACCGCTGGTCATGACCAGCGTGACGGTATAGATATGGTCATCGGCGATGAGAGAACCCGGTACGGTGATAAGCGTGCTTCCCGATGACGGACATGATTTTGTTTGAACAGTCCGTGTTGCTCCGCTGTTCGTATCTGTTAGCGAGGCAGTCAACACACCTGCTTTGTTGACAGTCACCTTATATGATTGCGATACACCCGGTTTATTATCGCCGCCGCTGTACAGACGGAACACCGTTATCGCACCGGAGAATTTGGGAGTTCCCGCCGCAGAAGCTGTTGTCATACAGCCGAGGATTAGGGTGAACAGCAAAGCGAGCACCAGGGCGGTGATAAGAGATCTCTTTTTCATCACTGAACGCATTTCGGACACCTCCGGGGAAAATACCATATGCATAATTTATCACAATGAGTATAACATAAAAAAGGAATATGCTCAACTGCAATAATTGATATAAAATATTAAAAAAAACGTAAATGATAAAAGAAACGTGCAGTGCCGTTCGGAATTATGTATAATACAACAAGGATCAGGAGAGGAGAAGCCGGCATGCATTATGAAACCGGGCGGATACTGGAGGCACTTTCGATGATCCGTATAACGAAAGCCATGCCTGAGGAATACGAGATACACGATGCCGTCGGGGCGGCGCTTGCTGCTGCCGGGCTCGGGGCGGAGCACGAGGTGCGCATCGCGCCGCGCTGCCGCATTGATTTCCTCTGCGGCGATACGGGGATCGAGATCAAGAAGGGAAAGGTGACGCGTGTGAAGCTCATGGGGCAGTGCGCAAGATACCTCGCATCGGAAAAGCTTTCCTCTCTCATTGTCATTGCGCCTTTTCCCCCTTCCCTTCCCGGTGCGATAGAGGGAAAGTCTGTCACGGTTTTTTCTCTTGCAAGGCTTTGGGGATTAGCGGTATAAGATAACAGGATGGTATGGTTTTCAAGTAAATGGAAGAAAGAGATCGTTTCGCACCGGATAACTTTCCGGCTTATCTGAGGGACGGGGATGCCGTTCCCGCCCATATCTACGGTACGCTCAGCTATAACAGGCGCTCCAAATGCTGGATGATCCGGGCAGAAGCCTGTGTGACGGAGATGGCTAAGCGCCTTTTCCCCGGCTGTGACGGGCGCGGCCGCGGTGTTGCCCGCTTTACGGCGCACAGGCGCGTGATCGGGGATCTCAACTGGCTCATGCTCCGCTTTCCCCTTGAGATAAAGGAAGAGGACAGGGGAAGGTGGGAAAATGCCCTTGAGGAGGCACGTGAATACGCAGCGCGCCGTGAGAGGGCTCTTGAGATGCCGCCGAAGGCGGACCCTCCGGAGGGTACGTTTGACGGGGAACTGCGGGATTTTCAGAAGGAAGGCCTTGCTTTTCTCCTGAGCAGCCGAAGGGCTCTCCTGGCCGATGAGATGGGCCTCGGGAAGACCGTACAGGCGCTGGCTTTTCTGGCTTCAACGGCTTCCTATCCGGCGCTCGTCGTGCCGCCGCCGCATCTGGTCCGCAACTGGGCGCGGGAGATACAGCGGTTCCTGGGACCGGAGATCCGGATCCATATCATGAAGGGCTTGAGGCCTTATCCTCTGCCGGAGGCGGATATCTATCTGTGTCATTACCTTCTCCTGCGCGGCTGGAAGGAGGTATTGCCGGAATGCGGCTTCCGTACGGTCATATTCGATGAGATACAGGAATTGCGCCGTACGGGAACAGG
>DBXA01000134.1:6623-6871 GCA_002309235.1 Christensenella sp. UBA1224
GACAATGTGATAGGCCTTTCGGGAACGCCCATCTACAACACAGGCGGCGAGATCTGGAATGTGATCAACATCATCGATTTCCATTTTCTCGGGGATTGGGAGAGCTTTACCCGTGAATGGTGTTATGGCTACAACACGAACGTGGTGCAGAAGCCCGAGATGCTGGGCGATTACCTGCGCAGGGAAGGCATCATGCTGCGCAGGCTGAAATCGAGCGTCCTTTCCCAATTGCCTCCCAAGCGGAGGCT
>DBXA01000134.1:6934-7071 GCA_002309235.1 Christensenella sp. UBA1224
GAATCCCGCAGGGCGCTTCTCGAGGACAGGGTATGCCAGCAGCAGAGGCAGGCGACGGGCCTTGCCAAGGCGCCTTATGTGGCAGCTTTTGTTCGTTCGCTCATAGACGGAGGCGAAAAGGTGCTCCTGTTCGCGCA
>DBXA01000051.1:0-548 GCA_002309235.1 Christensenella sp. UBA1224
ATTCCGGGCATGCCGCTCATGTCTTCAGCGATCGCGATCGCATAGGGATTGATGCCATGTATCAGTTCCGTCGCGAGCTGCAGGTATGTCACAGCTTCGGTATCGGTGTTCATGCTGAAATACTGGCCGTAATCCATAAAAGCTTCCCCGAGGCCATGGTTATGGTAGAGCATGCTCGTCACGCCGTCAAAGCGGAAGCCGTCTATATGGTATTCCATCATCCAGTACTTGACGTTGGAAAGCAGGAAGTGCAGCACCTCGTGCCTGCCGTAATCGAACAGGCGGGTATTCCACACCTCATGGGTACCCCGCGGACCCGATCTGAAGTACTGGCCGTCTGTACCGTCGAACATATTGAGCCCCTCGCCGACGTTCAGGCATGCGTGGGAATGGACGATATCCATGATCACCATCAGTCCCATGCCATGCGCTTTATCGACCAGGTATTTGAGGTCATCCGGGCTTCCGAAGCGACAGGACGGCGCGAAGAAGTTCGTCACCTGGTAGCCGAAGGAGCCGTAATACGGATGCTCCGCGATCGCCATGAG
>DBXA01000051.1:616-2862 GCA_002309235.1 Christensenella sp. UBA1224
GCCATACCGATATGCGCTTCATAGATAAAGAGGGGCTTTACGCGCCTGTGCAGGAAGCCTTCATCATTCCATTTATAACCCGCTCCCGTATATACGACGCCTGTCAGGTTATAGCTCTCGTTTTCCGATGCGGTCGCGCGGATGTAGGCAGGGATGCGGTCCATCCACTTGCCGTCCTTTGTCACGCATACCTTCACATGCGAGCCGGGAGCAATCGCATCCCTCCCCGGTATCTCGACCTCCCAGACGCCGCCTTCCAGCCGTTTCATGGGGCAAGCGAGCCTGTCCCAGCCGTTGAAATCGCCTATCAGGTGCATCTCATCCGCTCCCGGCGCCCATTCACGGTATACCCAGCCGTTCTCGGTCCTGTGCAGGCCGTAATACAGATATCCGTTCGCAAAATCGACGATATCCGTTTTATCCCCTAAAAGAGCCCTGCGCATCTTGCGATACCTGTCCATGCGCAGCGCGATATCCTGCCTGTACGGCTTGAGATAAGGGTCTATTTTCAGGATCTTATATTCCGTCTTCCCTGCCATGCGGGTCACCTCTGCAAATAACGGTCAGATCAAACAAACTTGCGCCTGTCGGCCCAAAGGCCCAATGCGGGATTGGAAATGTAATAGATCTCTTCCCCATCCGGCAGAGTGTTGAAGCCGTCCTTCAGCTTTGCCGGGTCATACCTTTTGGCGGCTTCCTCATAAGGCATATAGCCGAAGCACGCCTGTTCGGTTTCCTCTTTCGTAAGGCCTCCCGGGCAATAGGTGATATGGAAGCGCCCGTCGGAAGAGCCGTGTATCATGTGTGCAGCAGCTGACATATTGCCCCGCAGGTCCTCATGGTCCCTGCAGAGCTCCAGCACCTTTTCCCTGCCGCAATAGCCGTATTTTCGGATCAGCCTGTCACATTCCTCATCCTCCCCGAACCGGCTGACGGCCGGGGCGAGCACGATGAGCTCGCCCCCGTCCGCGATCGCCATACGGGTACGGTAGATGCTCTTATTGCCGAGCCAGGTGGACCGGAATTCCGAAGGATCCAGATACACGACTACCTTTTTCAGCGGTTCATCGACAAATTCCAGATTCAGCTCCTGAGAGAGCTTCACCGCCTTTTCGAAGTGCCTTCTCGCACGCCCCATAAGCAAACCGCACACGCCTTCCGCTCGGCATACCGTGAGGATATAGGTGATCGGCGCGCTTTGGAGGAAATGCTCCTCCGCATAATCGAATACTTTGCGCACAGGGGAATGATCATGCCCCATGAGCCTCTCCAGCCCATAAAACGCCCCCAGCTTATGGGAAGCATTGATCATGGCGCTCCCGCCGCAGCCGACGAAGATATTCTTGTTCCTGTTCGCCATGCCGACAACCTCATGCGGTACGACCTGGCCGACGGAAAATATCATGTCATAGGAGGGATCCATGATGCGGCAGTTCACCTCTACCGCGATAGCCTCGTCCACACAGCCTTCGCTGACCTCTTTCACGAATCCGCGCGGCACTTCCCCTATCTTCACGACATCGTTGCGCCAATCGTGCACGATGAGCTTCTCATAAGGGATCACGCCCCTGAACATATCAGCACATTCCTTTTCCGTCATGGCGACGTGAGTGCCGAGCGCGGGAAGAACATCCACCTGGCATGTATCACGCAACATTTCATACAGGCATGCACATATCAAACCTGCCCTTGAATGCAGCCGCGTATAATCCGGCGGAAGCAAGAGCACCTTCCTGAGCCTGTCCTTGACAGGGGCGAGCTCGGATGCGAGCATCGCCCTTATATCCTTTTCGGAGAGGTATTCGCCCGACGCAGCATACATATCCAGATCGAGATCGTACATAAAAACATACACCTCCCAATTCTGTAAGTGTCAGCCATCAGGCGTTGTAGGTGCTGGCCGAGGTATCTCCGCCGTGCCCTGTCCAGTTGGTATGGAAGAACTCACCGCGCGGCTTATCCACTCTCTCATAGGTATGAGCGCCGAAATAATCGCGCTGCGCCTGCAAAAGGTTCTGCGGCAGCCTCTCGGCGCGATAGCCGTCAAAATAGCTCAGCGCTGAAGAGAACGCCGGTACCGGTATGCCGTTCATCGCAGCAGCTGCGACTACTCTGCGCCATCCCGCCTGTGCCTTGGCGATCTCACCGTTGAAATACGGGTATACCAGCAGGTTTGCGATATCCTTGTCCGCGTCAAAGGCTTCCTTGATCTTGCCGAGGAACACGCTGCGGATGATGCAGCCGCC
>DBXA01000042.1:0-2582 GCA_002309235.1 Christensenella sp. UBA1224
GACGACATAGGCTCCCTCATGATCGGCTGGAGCATCGGCAGCGCATCCCACGAATTTACCGTACGGCCAGGCGCATTCGATGATGGGTTCCTTGCCGAATCCGCCGCCCGGGCAAAGGACAGGATCAGCGCGTTCCTGCTTGCCGGCGCGCTGGAAGGGGAGCTGCGGCCGGAAAGCACTGCCCTTGCCCCCGGCGAGCGCACCGTACAGGCGGACTTCGGCGTGACGGTCGGGGAGCGGCTGCTCGCCCATGCGCCGGAAGGACTGGAACTGACCGTGAACCTCGTACTCAGCGATCAGGAGACAGGCGCTGCTCTTGCAAGCGCAGGCGTACCGTACAGTCTTGGGGCTGCAGGCACCGCGGAAGGGAAGATCGCGATAGAGGTGCCTGAAGGGATCGCGGCCGCCCAATTGTCCCTTCGCGTATCGCTGCTGGGGGCGGAGGAGGAGCTTGCCTCTGTTCCCATCGTCTGCGGCCGGGGGGCAAGCCTGGAGGGCGATATCCTTTCGCTGGATCTTTCCGGCGACTGGCACTTCCATTACTCAGGCACGCGTGAAGCGCTGGATCCGGGCAGCCTGACAGCCCAGGATTGGCAGGATTGGCCCGTTGTGCAGCCCGGCCTTGCGAGCTGGACAAAGGGGTTCGGCAATATCAGCGATGCGAATGTGACCAGCGGCTACGGAGCGGACTACTTTGACTATTTCATTACGGGAAACGGCTACTACGCGCGGGAATTCACCCTGCCGGAGGGAGCGGCCGGTTTGGATACGGTCCTCTCCATAGGCTATGTGGATGACCGCTGCGAGGTATATGTGAACGGCACCCGCATCGGCGCGACCGGCATGGATGCCGCGGGGCGATCTACAGGCGAGACCACCTGGGCCCAGTACAGCTGCTTTGATGTGCCGGAGGGCATCCTCATAGACGGAGGCGTGAACACCGTTGCCGTGCGCGCCTGGAACGACCTGCCGTACGGCGCGGGCGGCTGGTACGCAGGGCCCATAGGCCTGTATAGCCGCGCTGCCTTTGAAGCCATGCAGGGAGGAGGCAAGGCCGGTTTTCGGGAGGAGAGCTTCGATTCGGCCTGGGCGGCTTCCGCCGGCAATGTGAAGGGCACGGCGGAGGTGAAGTACCTGGTGCTGCTGCCGGAAAGCTATGAGACATCCGGCCGGTCCTATCCGACGCTGTACCTTCTCCACCAGTTCAACTCCGACCATACCTCCTACCGCACGGACGGCGTGGATCAGCTGATACTGGAAGGCGCGCGGGAAGGCTTATTTGATGAGATGATCGTCATCGTGCCCAATTCCAGCGAGCAGAGCTGGTGGCGCGGCGATTGGGAGAAGATGGTCACGGAGGAGCTCATCCCCCATATCGACGGGAAATACCGCACCGTGCGCGATGCCCGCTATCGCTTTACCGCGGGCTGCTCCATGGGCGGCCAGGGGGCCATGGGCATCGCCCTGCACAATCCGGATCTCTTTTCCGGCGTGATATCCTTCTACGGCGCCTTCAGCTACGGATACGCCGCGGACCCCCGCGCTGCAGCCGCGAGTGAGAGCGCGGATTACCTCAGTTCCTTCACCATGGCCTTTATCTGCGGCAATCAGGACAGCTACGGCTTCGGCACCTGCGCCATAGACCTGCACAAGCTGCTCGTGAACAAGGATGTGGAGCATCTGTTCTTCATAGAGAACGGAGGCCACAGCTCTTCCTTCTACCTGCCGTATTTTAAGGATATCATGGCCTGGACCCGCGGACATATGTACAAAAGCGATCCTGCGGCGGAAGAACTTTTGAGCGGGACGATCACCCGGGAAGGCGCCGTGCTGCATGCGGAGCTCACTGCGGACGCGGGGATAGGCGCGTATCTGTACGCCCCGCCGGCGTCCGGCTATACGAAGGATCCGGAACCCAAGCTCATCGTGCCGATGCGGCTGGAGCTTGTGAAGGACGGGGAGACTCTGTACGCCGATGAAGCGCGGGATATCCTTCTGACCGGGGAAAGCCTCGGCGCACAGGCATCCTTTGATCTCTCCCAGGCGGGAGATGCGGCAAAAGGCGCGAAGGCCGTGCTGTATGCCGAATTGTTCGACAGGCTTGTCCTCCTGGCGAGTATCGATATTCCGTAATGACTGAACTGACGTAAGATATTGAAACAGTCCCTGCGGTCCGTTTTCAGGCGGGCTGCAGGGGCTGCTTTGTTGATAAGAACATTCCTCCGATTTATTTCCGAACGATGGACTGCTGTACCTGTTTATACAGCAGCCCATCGCGGTATTGCCGGCAGATCCGGCTGAATCTACTCCTCCGGGATCTCCCGGTGCACGGTCGGAACGGCGGTGAAGCCGGAAAAATCATACGGGGACGGAACATCGTCCAGCGGATCCGGCTTATCGACGGGGTCACCCAATGCTGTGATCATATAGTATTCCCCGGCGCTGAAACTCAGCCCCACGTCGGTCATACGGTTTATCTCCTGCAGGAGGAGTATGCCGCCGCCTCCGGAATGGCGCTGCGGGTCCAGGCGGTTGGCGTTTTCCTCCACGAAGCAGAACACATTCAGGTTTTCCTTGATCCA
>DBXA01000042.1:2629-10046 GCA_002309235.1 Christensenella sp. UBA1224
CCCTCGGCCCTTACCGCCGGGTCCGGGGATTCGAGCAGATCCCTGTACAGATTCTCTTCATCGACAAAGCCGGTATCCGGACCGAGGTTTGCCCTTACCGTGGTCGCGGTGTGGTAGATGTGCTGGATGCGGAAGCCCGGGTTGTAGCGCCAGTAGACGTGGCGGCCCACAAGGCGCTTCGAAAGATGATGGCGTATGGAAGGAAGCTCCCTTCCCGGCACCTTGATCGCGCCGAAGAAAGGCTGGGTGCGGATCAGACGCGGGTATCCGGGGTCATAGCCTTCTTCCATGAGGACATAGGTCACAAGGCTCTGCTCCGTATCCAGTATCCAGCTCTTGTTGATAAGCCCTTTGCCGGATCCGGGCTGCACGTGTACGAAGTAGGTGGTATCATCGCCCTTCATGCATTCGTAGGTCTCCCATACGTAGGGCTGTCCCTTTTCGGCGATCTGGACGTTTTCCCCATCCAGGAAATTGAGTGAGAGCTCACTCCCGTCATCCATCACCAGATGGAAGTGCTTTCCGCCGAGCTCATGGCAGAACGCTGCCTTATACTGGCTCAGGCCTATAAATCTCGGATCGACTTTGCCCATGAATGCTCCTTCCTTTCCTGTTAGATCTGTGTTTTCAGCCTGATCGAGGCTGTTTTTTACTTTTCAATTATATGCGTATCTGTAAGGAAATCATATACGTTTACGGTCAGGATGCCGCTGTCGTCATACTGAGCGGGCACCGGATCGCCTGTGATGATGATCTTCCTGAACGAATCATCAATCTTCCGAAGGGGCCTGGTTTCCTGATCTCTCTTGTCAGAGTCCGGCATGGAATAAGCGGATTGGATATAGTATCTGGCAGATCCCAGATTGCAGATGAAATCCACTTCCAGCTGTTTCCGGATCGACTTTCCCTGATCGTTCCTTTCCGAAACGGGCACGACCCCGACGTCTACATTGCAGCCTCGCATCCTGAGCTCATTATAAATGACGTTTTCCATCAGATGGGTCGGTTCATACTGACGGAAGTGTACCCTTGCATTTCGAAGGCCGACATCCGAGAAATAGAATTTCTTAGGGGTCTCAATGTACGCTTTTCCTTTGATATCGTATCTTGCCGCTGCTTCCAGCAGAAAAGAATCCTCAAAATACCGGAGATATCGGTTGATCGTTGCGGAGGTTATTCTGGATCTTTTCACGCTGTGAAAGGTGTTTTTCAGTTTTTCCGCGTTCGTGAGGCTTCCAACAGACGATGAAACGATATTCAGCAGATCTTCAAGCTCTCCTCGATTCCGGACTTTATGCCTCTCGACGATATCACGGATATAGATCTCATTAAACAGGGCGGACAGAGTCTCCGCCTTGTCCGAAGGGCTTTCTCTGAGTACTACAAGGGGGATGCCGCCGTAGAGCATGTATTCAGACAGTCCCATATACCTGTCGCCTTTGTATACGGACATAAACTCCGAAAAACTGAGCGGATACATGTGAACCTCGTCCCCGCGCCCGGCAAATTCCGTAACGATATCACTTGACAGAAATCTTGCGTTGCTGCCTGTCACATATACATCCAGGCTGCTCCTGCGGAGATACCCGTTCAGCACGGCCTCAAAAGCATCCATCAGCTGGACTTCATCAAGCAGCAGATAATACTGCCCCGGATCGGTAATAAGGGAAGAGATATAATCTGTGAATTTTACGGGATCGACTTTTCGATTCTGTTTCTGGAGCTCGATCGGGTTTTCACCGATCTTCATCAGATCATCGGCCGAATCGAACGCAAACCGGATGATATGATCATCCGCTATGCCGCATTCCTGAAGATGCCGATAAAAAAGGACGTTCAACAGGTAAGACTTACCGCATCTGCGGACGCCCGTGATAATTTTGACTTGTCCGTTGTGCTTCGTGCTGATCAGCTTCTGCAGATAATGATCACGTCTGATCTCCATGTGCCTTCTGTCCTTCCGGAAAAGATTTTTGCAGCATTTCGCACTTTTCTATTATAGAATAGCACAGAAAAGAGCGGAAGAAAAGCATGTAGAAAAGATTTTTGCAGCAAATTGCATTTTTCTATTCCGGATAAGCTGGTTTGACAGCGTAAAGCCTGTTATCAGAACCTCATAAAGTTTCCGGCAGAGTGTATATAGCTGTTTTGATTTTCGGGAGGAAATAGGGGCTATTGTGTCATACAGGCCGCGAGATCGATCAGCTCCCGTTCGGCCCGGATCTCGCTGGGATAAGGATAATCTTTGGCTGTTTTTTCAAAACGCTCCAGCACCGTCTTCGCTTTTTCCGGATCCTTTTCCCCAAGGAGCGCATACGCGTATTCCGTGCGCAGCACGGAAGGATACCGGCTCATAGACTGCATGAATCTCAGCTGTTCCCTGCTGCGCATCTCATCCAGGGTATCCTGCCTGTTCTGCCCGATCAGTTCTATGAATATCCTGTCGCAGGTCAAAAGACAGCGGTGCAGCCCCACGACGCCGTTCTCCCCGGAAAGGATATCCGCCATCCGCCGGTCCGCCTCCACAAACCGCCTCTCATCCATGAGACGGCTGCAGGCCAGAACGCCCATGATGGCTATGATCCCGTTCTTCATCGCTTCATCCGAGGGCATGTAAAACCATTCCGGGGGCATATCCTTTACCCTGACGCCGCGGGAGCTCATTTCATTCGCCTTCATCTCCGTCCAGAAAGCCCGTACGGCTTCCGGATCACGGGAAAGATCAAGGGCATTCCTTCCATCGTTGTTCACAGGCCCGGTGTTGAGGGGAAGACCGTTTATCAGCGCGAGCGCGATGCCGAAGACCGCCGGAAACATCAGAACGACCCGGCCCAATGACCACGCCGGACACAGAAACGCCAGCCCGCCGAAAAGGAGCCCGGTGATCACATTCAGCAGCGCTCCGCCGAAATTATAGAGCATGACAGGCATTTTTCCATCCTTCAGATCGGGAGGGCACATCAGGCACTGGCCGCCTGTTCCTGCCAGGGAAAGCTTTTTGAAGCGGATCTTACCCTCTTCCTTCACCCACATGAGGCTGAAGATCCGAAAAGAGCTGAACTTATAGCCCGCAGCCAGGCCGAAGACAAGATGCCCCACCTCATGTATCACGATCTGGATCAGCATAGACGCGTACATGCAAAGGAATAGGAAGGCCGCCTGAAGGATACGGCCGGCTTTTGATGCCCCGCCGCCGGCGAGACGCTCCAGATAGGACATGATCAGTATGCCGCAGGCAGCGCCGATCAGCGCATAGCCGATCAAAACAGGCCATGGCTGTTTGGAATTCTTTTTTTGTTTCACGGTATTCATTGTTAACAATAGAAATCAGTCTGCCCGAATGTTTCTGCCCATTTGCTGACGATATCAGCGCTTCTCGCTTCGATGATCTTCATCATAATACGCAGTTCACGGTCCGGTATTCGGGAATTATTGTTCTGCAGCAGGGATTGACCTGACCTGGTGATCCATATCTTTGTTGCATTTGCTGATGGCTTGCCCTTCGCGATATGCACATGTATGGGTTCTAACGGATCGTTTTCGTTGATCCAGAAATAAATAATATAACTGCCGATCTTAAACAGCTGAGGCATGCTCGAAGCCTCCATCTCTGGCTAACTCAATAATAGTTGCTGAAAGGCTCTGGATAAGTTCCTGGAGATCTGCGATCTCGTCGGCGGTATATCCTTCTATCTTTTCCCACCGATAGTCAGGCAGCCAGCATGTGGCAGATTTAAAACCGTGATCGATCGGTTTTTCGATACAAACTTTTACTGTCTCCCGCCCTTCGGAAAGAATACTTTCAGAGTGTACGATCTCGGTTTCGTCAGGCAATGTCATAAACGGATACAGCATTTATTGAAACACTCCTTATCTTGAATGATACATCTGAATATATCATAGCCGGAAAAAGGGCTTCGGTCAACTCGCGGCGGATCGTTTTTCCGAGACTGGTTAAAGTATCGGCTTAACCCGTCAGTTCTCACAGATCCATACAGTCATCGATGGAACGATCGATCCTGATATACTTTGCGGCATCGCCGAGCTCATGCTGCAATGCTTCGCGCAGCGTCATATCCCGGTATTTCTTCCGGATCTCGGCCGGATCCGCCGTGATCATAACGGTCTGGATGAAAAGGATGGCTTCTGCCCGATCCATGCTGTCACCTCCCCGGGGCGGTCTCCGCAGGCTAAACCTATATATAAGGGTTTGGACTGCGGATCCTGTCCCTCGGGTCATTTTAACGTTGATTATCTGATGGCTGCGTTTATATCATAGCCGAAAAAGGATCAGCGGTCAACATAAGGCGGAATGCTGTCACGTTCGGTTTTCACTTGTCGACTGCTTCTCCAATCTGAATAGGTGCCGGTCGTTCAGGAACAGGAATGCGAACGCTGTTTCAATAGGCTGTCTGACTGGCGGGAAATTCTTTGCTGCACTTTCGAAGTAAGCGGGGCTCATGGTTTGTCCTGCCAACTTGCGAAGTGCAGCGGTAAACTCTCGGCAGAGAAGAGATGTCAGAAGTAGATATTTCGAAAATGACGTCTCCCGATTCGTAGTCTAAACCTTATATATAGGGGTTTAGACTACGAATCGTTACACTTCCGAAGTAAGCAGGGCTCAAGAGCTCGCCCTGCCAACTTCGCGAAGTGTCCGGGTAAACTCCCAGCCCGGAAGAGCGACCGGGAAGCTGAGATTTGGAAAATGTCTGAACCGCAGTGTTCTCTGCCGGGAAATTCTTCTTCTACACCTATATAAGCAGGTGTAGAAGAAGAATTTCCGTCGTTACGATCTTTGTTACACTCCCGAAGTCAGCAGGACCCAAGGGTCCGTCCTGCTGACTTCGCGGAGAGCAACGGTAACCGCGGGGCTCAGAAGAACTATCTGGAAAGGAAAGTGTAGAAAAAAGTGCTGTAGACTGCCTTAACGGCTGAAAAGGAAGAATATCACCGCCAGCACAGACTGTTCCTTTCCATGATGAGCGCACTGGAATACATCCGGCGGCATGACGGGGATCGCGCGAAAACAGACGGGAGGCGCGATCCTGAGGCTCTGATGGCTGCCGGCCTGCAATGGCATGACAGGGCACAAAAACAACGCGGATGAGCCTCAACAGGCGATCCGCGTTAATGTGCTTTTCTCCTCCCGGTCCCGGCGCGTGACCTTGCAAACGGATCGTGACCCTATTTGCCTGTCAGTTGAGATCGGTCGGGTCGCCCGGTTTCCAGGAAGCGGCTTTTCTGATCATCCCAAGGGAAACATGGCAGTAGCCGCCGGGGTTCTTATCCAGGTACTTCTGGTGGTATTCCTCGGCTGTGTAGAAGCAATCGAGCGGCCTGCATTCGACGGCTACGGGCTTTGTGTATTTCTCCTGCAGCTTATCGAGGGACGCGCGGGCAGCGGCGAGATCCGCATCCGTGAGGGTATAGATGCCGGTGCGGTACTGCGTGCCGATGTCCTCGCCCTGCTGATTGACGCTGGTCGGGTCTATGATGTTGTAAAAGAGCTCCAGCAGGGTTTCCAGGGGGAGGATGCTGTCCTCATAGGTGACATGCACGGTCTCGGCATGGCCGGTCTCGGTATGCTTGACCGTTTCATAGCTCGGCTTTTCCACAAAGCCGTTCGCGAAGCCGACTTCCGTAGCGATGACGCCCTGCAGGCTCCCGAGGAACTTTTCCGCGCCCCAGTAGCAGCCTCCGGCGAGATAGATCTCTCGAAGCATTTTTATCCGTCCTTTCTTTGACCGGGTGGATCTTCGGTATATTCGGGTCGACTTGTTTTCCACATTTTACAACAGATGAAAGGGGAAAGCAAGCGCGGCCCTGAACTGACGCGGGGATATATACGGCCTGCGCAGGAGGTTTCGTAATGTTTTCTTTTCTTGACAGAAGTATGACGATATCATATAATAACAGGGCTGTTATCCAATGGGGGATACTGCGCCCTTTCACAGGATACGGACGCCCCGGACGGGCGTATTCCAGATATCAAAATCCATTATTCGAAGGAGTGTTTCCATTATGTTCCGTACGTATCAGCCCAAGAAGCGCCAGAGGTCAAAGGTCCATGGCTTCCGTGCCCGTATGAAGACCAGGACCGGCCGCAACGTCCTGAAGGCCCGCCGTCTCCGCGGCCGCAAAAAGCTTTCCGCATAACAGGGCCGTATGGCTGAAAATTCGGCGGGCAGGTATCGCTTCACGCGCGGCATGAGGCTGGGCAGCAATCGCCAATACCAGTATGTATACCGGAAAGGCCGTTCTTTTCCGGGAAGGAAAATGGTATTGGTGTATTTGCGTGCGCGTGAGCTGAAGGCAGGTTTTTCCGTTTCCAACAAGCTGGGCAAGGCCGTGAAGAGAAACCGCATCCGCCGTGTGCTGAGGGAGGATTTCCGCCTCCTGCAGGGGGATATAAAACCCGGCAGGTACATCTTTATCGCAAGGCAGCCCATACAGGGCGTGCCCCACGATAAGATCACAAGGGAAATGCGCTACCTTTTGCACAAAGCCGACCTTTTCCGTGAAAGTGTACCACAAGGAGAAACAGAATCTTGAAATACGTTCTGATGGGGATGATCAAGGGGTACAGGCGCTTTATCAGCCCGTATACCGCGCCATCCTGCCGCTTTATACCTACGTGCTCCGAATATGCTCTCGAGGCAGTCGAAAAGTACGGCGCCCTCAAAGGCGGGTATCTGGCTGCCAGACGTATACTCAGATGCAATCCGTTCCATCCCGGCGGATATGATCCGGTCCCATAATCGAACCAGTATCTGGCCGCGCAGGCGGAAGGTATTGCAAGGAGGCTATGCCTAAGCATGAATATCGCAAACATGAACTTCATCAGCAGCGGGCTGAAACAGGTCCTGAGCTTTATAGACGGCATCGTCGGAAACTACGGTCTGAGCGTGATCATCTTCACGCTGGCAATCCGCTTTGTGCTGCTGCCGCTCGATATCAAGAGCAAAAAATCCATGAAGGCCATGGAAAGGGTCAAACCGCAGCAGGATTATATCCAGAAAAAGTATGCCCAGGATAAGGAGCTGCTCAACCGCAAGATGACGGAGCTCTATAAGAAGGAGAACGTAAGCCCTCTTTCCGGCTGCCTGCCCATGCTGCTGCAGATGCCTATCCTGTTCGCCATGTTCACGGCAATGAGGGTCGCCGCAAACGAGAAGACCGTTGAAATGCTGCTGGGCATGATGAACGGCATAGAACCTTCTTTTGAAGGCTTCCTCTGGATCAAGAACGTGTTCCAGCCGGATGCCTTCTGGGCAACCATCATCCCAAGCCACAGTTCGACCCTCGCTGCGATCGTTCCTGTCAACGGGAGCGCGATACTCACACCGGAGAATGTCGCCGCCGTACAGGCGTTCCTCGCTTCGGAGGAATATCTGGCATGGACCGCAAAGTTCGGCGC
>DBXA01000085.1:0-3253 GCA_002309235.1 Christensenella sp. UBA1224
CGGCTGAGAGAAGAAGGCTTTGAGGTCACCGTTGACGTAGCGGGCCACCCCACTGGGTTTACCGGCGTATACAGATCCGGAAAACCGGGGCCGTGCATCGTCTTCCTGGCGGAGTACGATGCCCTCGCCGGCCTCGGCCACGGCTGCGGCCATAATCTCTTCGGGGCGACTTCTGTTCTGGCTGCCGCGGCCCTTAAGCAGGTGGTGGACGATGCGGGCGGAGAGATCCGCGTATACGGTACGCCCGGTGAGGAAGGCGGGGAGAACGGGAGCGCCAAGGGCAGCTTCGTCCGGGAAGGTTTTTTTGACGATGTGGACGCCGCGCTGTGCGTGCATCCCGGCTCCGACCGTCATGACCTCACCCACGAGGAGATCGCCTGCGCACCGATCCGCATCGAGTTCAAGGGGAAGGCCTCTCACGCCTCATCGAATCCGCAGGATGGCATCAACGCCCTGGACGCGCTGGTACTCGTGTTCAATGCCATAGGGCTCCTCCGGCAGCAGCTGCCCCAGGATGTGCGCATACACGGTATCGTGACCCGGGGAGGAGATGCGCCGAACATCATACCTGATTATACGGAGGGCAGGTTCTATGTCCGCGCTGCGACCGTCAAGCGGATGATGGATGTATACAAAAAGCTGGAAAAGATCGTGGAAGGGGCGGCTCTCCAGACCGGGTGCAAGGGGCTCCTGGAGCCTACACAGCGCAATCTCGTGGACAATATCATCCCGACGCCTTCTTTTGATGAGGTCTACCTGAAGAATCTGCTTTCCCTCGGGGAAACGTATGAGAAGGACACACACACGCCGCTCGGCTCCTCGGACGTGGGCAATGTTTCGCAGGTGATACCCGTGATACAGCCTATGATAAAGATATCCAGCACCCCTGTTGCGGGGCACAGTATCGAAAAAAAGGCTGCATGCGCATCAGAAGAGGGCTTGCGCTCCATCGCGCTGGGAGCAAAGGCGCTGGCGCTTACCGCTCTGGACCTGATCGAGCAGCCGGAGCTGCTCGCGAAGATCAAGGCGGATCACGCCGCGGCGGCAGCCGCCCAGAAATGACGAGGCCTTTCGCGGGCTGCTAAAAAGGATCGATGCCCTTCAGGGGGAACCCCTGCGGGGCGTTGTTTATTGCATCAGGGAATATATATGGTCTGATTACAGGGGGAAACTGAAATATGGATATGACGACATTGTGCTACCTTGAAAAAGACGGGAAATACCTTATGCTCCACCGCGTCAAAAAGGAAAACGACGTCAACAAAGATAAATGGATCGGGATAGGAGGACATTTCGAAGAGGGAGAAAGCCCGGAGGACTGCCTGCTCCGCGAGGTGAAGGAGGAAACGGGGCTTACGCTGAAGGATTACCGCTACCGCGGCATCGTGACCTTCGTACCGGATGTGTGGCCCTGCGAATACATGCATCTGTATACGGCGACAGAATGGACCGGGACGATGACCCAATGTGATGAAGGCGTGCTTGAGTGGGTCGATAAGGAAAAAGTCCCGGAGCTCCCGCTCTGGGAGGGCGATAAGATATTCTTTAAGCTCCTGGACGCAGGGGAACCCTTCTTCTCACTGAAGCTGTGTTACCGCGGGGATACCCTGACGGATGCCGTGCTGAACGGAAAACGGCTGATCGGCTGAAATCCTGCGTTTCTTATGGACAAAACAGCGATACCGTTATAGAATAGAAAAAAACCTTTCGGAGGTGCTGGCGTTTGATCATCCGGTATGATAAGGGAGCCGATCCTGCCTTGCCCCGCGTGTTTGAAGCTTATGACAATACCGAAAACAAGATAGGACAGTGCGAGGTATCGGTAGCATCCTGTCCCATGATATGGGCGACGAGACCCGTTATGATCACGATCCGCCTGGAGGGGGATGAGGCGGCGGACGCGCTGCTCGGCGCGGCAATGACTTATTCTATCGTCGAGGCAGGAAAAACGGGGGAGAAGGCCTGTGTGCGGGTGGCACTGAAGCCTGGCGACAGGCACCTGGACAATCTCCTCGACCCGCTTGGCTTTACGGGGGAATCCTCTGTCATAAGGCTCCGCATGCCTTTGGTGGAGAAACCGGTCAAGGAGGAATTGCCGGAAGGGCTCACGATACTCAGAGATTATCTCCACGACAGTGAGGAACGCCGCTTTTACCTGGAGAGGGTGAATTCCATCTTCGGGCAGAGATACGATGAGGAATGGCTGGCGGAAAGGACGTCAAAGCCCTTCTTTACCAGGATACTCCTGATCGATAAGAACGGTGCGGCAGCCGAAATGTCCGCCTGGGCGGAAGGACCCTGCGGTATGGCGGATCATCTCTGGGTGCATAAAGAATGGCGCCGCAAAGGTGTCGGCCGCTATCTGATGGAGCTCGCAAGGCAGTATTGGATCGGTAAGGGCCTTTCTGACGCCGAAGTCGAGGTCTGGGACAGGCTGACGCCCGCGCTGTCACTTGCGGAAAGTCTCGGGTTCCAGCGAATCGGGAGAAAGGTTGAATACAGGTATATGGACCTGTAATGAATTTACGTAAAGTTCGCGTGACATTCGGCCATAAGGCTGATATAATAAATATCCGGTAAAACGCACCTTTGCGGATCCGGCCGGCTGTTGCGGCAGGACCGTCCCGGCTTGGAATCGAAGCAAAGGGTGGAAAAAAACGAGGAGGAATACCACTATGGCAGTCATTTCCATGAAGCAGCTGCTCGAAGCCGGCGTACATTTCGGTCATCAGACCCGTCGCTGGAACCCCAAGATGGCCCAGTATATCTTTACTGAGCGTAACGGAATCTACATCATCGACCTTCAGAAGACAGTCCGCAAGGTAGACGAAGCGTATATGTTCATACGCGATATCTCCCTGGAGGGTAAGAGCGTTCTGTTCGTCGGCACCAAAAAGCAGGCCCAGGAATCCATCGAGTCCGAAGCCAAGCGCTGCGGCATGTTCTATGTCAATAACCGTTGGCTGGGCGGCACGCTTACCAACTTCCGCACCATCAAGACCCGTATCGCGCGTCTGAACGAGATCGACAAGATGGAAGCGAACGGCCAGTTCGACGTACTTCCCAAGAAGGAGGTCATCAAGCTCCAGGGCGAGCGTGAAAAGCTCCAGAAGAACCTGGGCGGTATCCGTGAGATGAAGGGCCTTCCGGGCGCCATGTTCGTTGTGGATCCCCGCAAGGAGCACATTGCCGTTACCGAAGCCCGCAACCTGAACATCCCGATCGTCGCCATCGTCGATACCAACTGCGATCC
>DBXA01000085.1:3289-11941 GCA_002309235.1 Christensenella sp. UBA1224
CTGATCGCCGGCAAGATGGCCGATGCCGTACTCGAAGGCCGTCAGGGCGAACAGGATGAAGCCGCTCCCGAAGAGCCCGCTCCCGAAGCCGAGCCGGCGGAATGATTTATAACCAGACGATTTGGAGGATATAAAGCTATGGAAATCAGCGCAAAAGTTGTAATGGAGCTGCGCGGACGCACCGGTGCCGGCATGATGGATTGCAAAAAGGCCCTCGCTGCGACCGAAGGTGATATCGAAAAGGCAATCGACTTCCTGCGTGAGAAGGGCCTTGCCGCCGCCGCGAAGAAGCAGAGCCGCATAGCCGCGGAAGGCTGCGTAGGCAGCTATGTCTGCGAGAAGTGCAACACCGGCGCATTGGTAGAGGTCAACTGCGAGACGGATTTCGTCGCCAATACGCCCGAGTTCAAGGAAATGGTCAATGATATCGCAAAGCAGATCGTCATCTCCGATCCGGCAGATGTCGATGCCCTGCTGGCGACAAAGTATTTTGCCGATGAAGCCCAGACGATCAATGATGTGATCACCGCCAAGATCGCCAAGATCGGCGAGAAGATCACTGTGCGCCGCTTTACCCGCTACTGCGGCGGAGACAACGGCACCGTCGATACCTATATCCACATGGGCGGCAAAGTCGGCGTTCTGCTCCAGGCAGAGTGCGAAGTAAACGATACGACCAAAGAGGTGCTGCACGATATCTCTCTGCAGATCGCAGCTGCTTCTCCGGTGGCTCCCGAATATGTGACCCGCGATCAGGTCAGGGCAGAGCATCTCGAGCATGAGACCGAGATCCTCGCAGCACAGGCCCGCAACGAGGGCAAGCCCGAAGCGATCATCGCGAAGATGGTGCAGGGCCGCATTCAGAAGTTCTATAAGGAAGTCTGCCTTATGGAACAGCAGTTCGTAAAGGATGCCGAGATCAGCGTTGAGCAGATGATCAAGCAGAAGGCTCCGGGCACGAAGATCGTTGCTTTCACCCGCTATAAGATGGGTGACGGCCTCGAGAAGCGTCAGGATGACCTCGCTGCCGAGGTCGCCAAGCAGATCGGCACCGCCAAGTGATGATATGTGATATTCAGCCGCCGGGTTTCCGGCGGCTGTTTTTCGGATGGAGATCGGAGGGGTTGTATGAAAAAACGTATACTGATCAAACTGAGCGGGGAATCACTCGGCGGAAACGGGAGCTGCTACGATGAGCAGCGCTGTGAGAAGGTCGCTGGCGTGCTTGCGCAGCTGCCGGGGCTGGGCGTTGAGCCCGGGGTTGTCATCGGCGGCGGCAATATCTGGCGCGGGCGTTTTACGGATAAGATGGATCCTGTCAATGCAGACCAGATGGGCATGCTCGCCACGATCATGAATGCCCTTTGCATGCAGGATTTTCTCCTGCGTGAAGGGGTGAAGGCATCCGTCTTTACCGCGCAGGAAATGAATCGCTTTGCCGAGCTCTACACGGCGAAAAAGGCGGATGAATGTCTGAAGGCGGGGGGCATCGCGCTGCTCGCCGGCGGAAGCGGTAATCCTTTCTTTACGACGGACACCGCGGTAGCCTTGCGTGCAGCGGAACTAAAGGCGGATATCGTGTTCAAGGGCACCAATGTGGGCGGCATCTACGAGGCGGATCCCAAAAAGCATCCGGAGTTAAAGCCGCTCAGCGAGATCACCTATGATGAATGCATCGCCAAAGGGCTTGCAGTCATGGACCAGACCGCTTTCCTGATGCTGCGATCCCAGCATATCAAGGAACTGCGCGTCTTCAATATGGATGACCCGGAAAATATCCTGCGTGCCGCGCGCGGGGATGAGATCGGAACCCTGGCGCACGAATGATCGATCGAGGCAGGCAAGGGGCTGCACTGTGAAAGTCCGAATGGAGGATGTTTGTGAACGGAGAAGCGATCATTGAATGGGCGTTCGTACTCGTATCGCTGTTTGGATACGTGCGCCTGCTGATCCATCATTGCGGCGTTAAGCCCGCGTTTGCGCCGCTCACGGTTATGTCGCTTCAGACTTTGGCGGTGTATATTGCCGGCTTGACAGGCATTCCCGGGGCGATGAAGGTGACAGTGTGTGTTCTGCAGGCCGGCGGGGCAGCGGCATTTATAGGGTGTCTCTTGGCTGACAGACGCCGTGCAGACGCTCTCCGGAATGCTGCTCTGGCTTCCTTTGCGCTGCTCCTTGTGTGGATCGGATATGCGATCGTCGGGGAAAAAGTCCGCATATGCGATAATTTTACGCATTGGATACAGATTGCCAGGGTCATGCTGGAAAACGGCAGGCTTCCGATCTCCTCCGATCGGGTGATCACCTTTACCTCCTATCCTCCTGGGAGCGCCTGCTTCATCTATTATATGTGCGCATGCCTGCACTACGAAGAATGGTACCTGATAGCGGCGCAGGCGATGCTCATCGCCGCCTGCGTGATAACGGTTGCCGGTGTGCTTCCCAGGAACGCTCTTGTCTATACGGCGGCTGTGTTCGTCTTTTCGATCGCGTGCACCGTATTTACGGAGCAGATATACGATCTTCTTGTAGACGGACTGCTGGCGGCCCTTACCTGCGCAGGCCTGTTTTATGTGATACACTGTCTGAAGACAGGGAAACAGCCGGATTTTCTGTGCCTGGGACCGATCCTGTCTGTGCTTGTCCTCACAAAGAATTCCGGTCTCTTTTTTGCGGCATTTATCGTAATCTTTGGCATTGCGGCAGCGAAACCCAGAGATGGCAGCCGTAAGCGCATCCTTCTTTGCGCTTTGATACCGGCTGCTTTGTATGCCGCCTGGCAATTGCATGTGCACCTGATTTTCGCGGATGTCTCCTCCGGCAAGCACGCGCTTTCCGCGAAGTATTATTCGATGATCCTGAAGAATAAAAGCCCGGAGGACATTCTGGCTACCCTCAAGGCATTTGCTGCAAGGACATGGACCAAGCATCGCATACGTATTGTCATCCTGACGGTTCTTGGGATCGGAATTGCTGCCTGGAAGAAAAAGATCCGCTTGCCCCGTTGTATTTCCTCCCTTCCCGCAGCGGCACTTGTGTTTTACGCAGTTTATCTGCTGGGCATGGTTTGTGTCTATATTTTCAGCATGCGTCAACGGGAAGCAGTGAGACTGGGAGGGTATTTCCGGTATTTCAAAACGATGGAAATCGTGATAGTCGGCATGGGAATCTGCTATGCCGCCAATCTGTCGGAATGGGCTGCGCTGAGGAATGTTCGTTTCAGAAAGCTTGCGCCTGCCATCGCCGCGCTTGCGATGCTCGCGTGGCTCGGGTGTGCCGTCAAGGATTGTGAGAGCAGCTTTTTGTTGCGCAGAGGGATAGATCCGACGGACCCGCGGACGAGAACGGAGCTTGCCCTTTCGGAGTATTTTGCCTGTGAAGAAGAGCGCAAGGCGGATATTAAAACACTGCTGATCTGCCATAACGACAGTGAGATCGATTATTACGGCGATATAGCGAAATACCTGACAAAGGCCGAACGAGCCCCGGAGACCGTATCACCGGACAGGGAAGAGATAGCCGCAATGGCAAAACAGGCGGATGCTTTGCTGATCCTGGACCGTACGGAAGGTACAGACGCATACCTTCGCGCGATCGGCAGGGATCCGGATAATTGTACTTTCCTCTGCCTGCTTCCTGCAGACGGAGAAGGATGAGCGAAAAAGGCTGCCAAAGCGTGGCTGATCTCTTTGAAAACATCGAAACATCCATGGAACAGCACGGCGCCGACCGGTATGCTCAGTATCAGTGCGTCTCCGTTGATGCAGGGTCAGAGGATCGCCGCGCTTATTATGCTGAGAGTATGTACCGTATATGGCTGCCAAAGCGTAAAGAAGAGAACAGCTGATTTCGGCAGCCAGACACTTTTGCAGAGTGCGTTCGGCGAATAAGGCGATTCTATGACGCCTTTATGGAATTGTCGACAAATGCTCTTGAATCCGACGCAAAAACTTGCAAAAGACGCAGGCGATAGAGTAAAATATATACAAATGGAAATCGATTACTGCACCGAAGGAGGAACGATATATGTATACAGATAATCTTCAGACTGCTTCCGAGAAAATGGATAAGAGCATTGCGGTGATCCAGAAGGATCTTTCCACGCTTCGCGCAGGCAGGGCAAATCCGCAGATACTCGATCGTATCCTTGTCGATTATTATGGAACGCCTACTCCCATCAACCAATTGGGCAATATCTCCTCTCCCGAGCCGCGTATGCTTGTCATCAATCTATGGGATACGAAAATGCTCAGCGCGGTAGAAAAGGCGATACAGAAGAGTGATATCGGCATCAACCCCACCAATGACGGCAAGATCATACGCCTGGTCGTGCCGGAACTGACAGAGGAGCGCCGCAAGGAGCTGGTTAAGCAGGTCCGCAAACAGATCGAAGAGGGCAAGATCGCGATCCGCGCCATCCGCAGGGATACCATGGAACAGCTGAAAAAGCTCAAGAAGGATGGAGAGATGACGGAAGACGATCTGAAGCTCGCGGAGGATAAGCTGCAGAAGGCTACAGATGCGCATATCAAGGATATCGACAAGGTCGGAGCTGATAAGGAAAAGGAAATCATGTCCGTATGACGGATTATATCGGCCTGGATCTTGAACGGGCGGCGCGGCTTTACGCCGCCCGTACCGGGCGGGAACCGATCGTAGAATACGCGGTTCCGCCGCACGGGAATAAAGAGAGGGAATATGCGCGCTGGCGCGTAGTCAGGTTTGATGAAGAACGCGAATGCATGACGATCGCGCTCTTTCCGTATATTCCTGCAGAGAAACTGGAGAAGACGGAATGCAGAAAATAGTTTCCGCTGTGAAGGGCAGGAACAGATCCGGCTACGGAGAGATACCGGAAAAACTGCCCGGGCACGTGGCGATCATAATGGACGGCAACGGCAGGTGGGCAAAAAGACGCGGCATGCCCCGTGCGATGGGCCACCAGGCCGGTACTGAGGCGTTGCGTTCCATCATACGCATGAGCAGCGATATCGGCATCAGCTATCTTACTATTTACGCTTTCTCTACGGAAAACTGGATGCGCCCGAAGGACGAGGTCGGCGCCCTGATGTCTCTCCTCCTTCGCTATTTTTCAAGCGAGATAGATGAATTGGACGAAAACAACGTCCGCATACGCATATTAGGAGATATCGACGGCCTTCCCGATGCGCAGAGGCAGGCAGTCATCCGCGCAATGGACAGGACGCGGGAGAATACCGGCCTCAATCTGTCCATAGCGCTGAACTATGGCGGCAGGCAGGAGATACTGCGCGCCGCAAAGCGCTTGGCAGAACGCGCTGCGGCAGGGGAAGATCCGGCTTCGTTCGGGCCGGAAGATCTGGAGGCAGGGCTTTATACTGCCGGTATGCCGGACGTGGATCTTCTGATACGGACGAGCGGTGAACTGAGGCTTTCCAATTTTCTCCCCTGGCAGACGGTGTATGCCGAACTGATCTTTGATGATACCCTCTGGCCGGATTTTACCAGGGAAAGGTATATGGAAGCCCTGCGTGAATACGCTGAAAGAGACAGGAGGTTCGGCGGCAGGAATGAGCCGCCTGAAAAAGTTTGATGCAAACTTCCGGAGTGATCACAAGGCGAATAACGGGTATAGGTATCGGTTTGAGCTTTCTTGCGATGTGGTATTTCCAGGGCTGGGTCGCCCGGGTGATGCTGACTGTTTTAGGTGTTCTGGCCGTATGGGAAATGGTATCCGCCATCGAAAACAAAGGAGCAAAGCCGGTACGCGCCGTGAGCGTGATCTATATGGCACTGTGCCTGCCGTTTTCATACCTGGCGGGTATGTCGGGCCTCTTCGCTTTGACATGCGTGACAGCTATGGTCGGTCTTTGCATTTCCATGTTTCATGCGGATGTTGAGACGGATTCAGCGGCGATGACGCTTTTTCCGATCATTTACCCCGGCATGCTCTTTGCCGTACTGATCGATATGACGCGCATAGAGCCCAAGATCGTATCAACTTTGATGATGGGCTTTATATACGGGGCCACAATGCTCAATGACATCATGGCGTATGAGATCGGCACGCTGTACGGGAAGAGAAAAATGGCGCCTGTTCTGAGCCCTAAGAAGACCTGGGAGGGCAGCATCGCGGGAGAGGTGACATCAGTTATCATGTGTGCTCTGATGCCCTATATCGTGCGGGGACTCGCATCGCTTCTCCCTATGCTGGGGACATATGAACCCGGCTTGTTCCCGCCCATATGGCTGTGCGCCTTGTTCGGGCTCGTCAGCGGAGCTGCCGCGCAGGCAGGAGACCTGTGCGCATCCATGGTCAAGCGCTATTGCGGGATAAAGGATTATGGGACGCTGTTCCCCGGTCACGGCGGCGTGATGGACAGGATGGACGGCATACTGTTCAGCGGGCTTTGCGCGAGCATTTTGTTTGTGGTGATCATGAGGTAAACAGGAGATCGTAAAGAATGAGGACAATGGCTATTCTCGGCGCCTCTGGTTCCATAGGGACCCAGACGCTGGATGTCGTCAGGGCAAACCCTGGAAAATTCAAGGTAACGGCTATGACAGTCAATTCCCGTGCATCAGTCCTTTTTGAACTGGCACGGGAATTTCAGCCTGCGATATGCGGCATGGTACATGAGCCGGATCTTATACCGGAAGACTTAAAGCATATCGAGTGGATATTCGGCGAAGATTGCAATGAACGGGTGGTAGAGGCGGCAAAAGCGCAGGATGTGCTGACTGCCGTCGTCGGTGCCGCCGGTCTTCCTGCCTCTCTTGCCGCGCTGGAGTATTCCGAAAGGCTGCTGCTCGCCAACAAGGAAGCGCTTGTAACAGGCGGCGAGCTGGTGATGGGGCTGGCAGCAAGGAAGGGAAAGCCTATCCTGCCCGTTGACAGTGAGCACAGCGCTATATTCCAATGCCTGCGCGCGAAGGATCACAACGAACCGGAAAGCATCATACTGACCGCTTCCGGCGGCCCTTTCCGTACGTGGAAAGCGGAGGATATCGAAAACGCCGGGATAGAGGATGTGCTCCGGCATCCCACATGGAAAATGGGGCCTAAGATCACCGTCGACTGCGCTGACATGGTGAACAAAGGTCTGGAAGTAATAGAGGCAAAGCATCTTTTCGGAATGCCGGAAGACAGGATAAGGGTGCTCGTACACCCGCAGAGTATCGTGCACTCGATGGTCGAATTCCGGGATGGATGCGTGCTCGCTCAGCTGGGCGTACCGGATATGAGAGCGCCTATCGCGTATGCCATGGCATTTCCGGAAAGGCTGCCTGCCAGGGCGGAAAGGCTGGATCTGGCAAAAACGGCCATGCTGACATTTGAGGAGCCGGATACTACGAGATTTCCTGCGCTGAAGCTTGCGCGGGAAGCGCTGAAGCAGGGCGGCAGCATGCCTTGCATATTCAACGCGGCAAATGAGATCGCCGTGGCAGCATTCCTGCAGGGAAAGATAAGATTCGGGGCTATCGTTCGCATCATCGATATGACGATGGAAAAGTGCGAAAGCGGGAACATAGATTCCCTCGAGGACGTCAGGGATACAGATGCGAGAGCCCGGGCGATCGCTGCAGGCATTGCCGAATAAAGGGAAAGCAGGAAAGGGAAACGGATGAACATTCTCTATATTTTAATCGCTGTCGTGATACTTGGCATCATCGTGATGATACACGAATTCGGTCATTACCTTGCGGGACGTCTGTGCGGTATGACCATACTGGAATTTTCTGTCGGCTTCGGCCCCAAGCTGCTGGGCTTTGAAAAGGAAGGCATAAAGTACTCGGTAAGGCTTATACCATTAGGCGGTTACTGCATGTTCGAGGGCGAAAATGAAAAGACGGATGATCCGAAAGCGATGTGCAACCAGCCTGTTTGGAAACGCCTCATAACCGTTGCGGCAGGTCCGTTTATGAATATGGTGCTCGCGCTCCTGTGTGCTATGGGCGTCGTGTTCGGTTATGGCAGCACGGAAGGCGCGCCTGTGATAACAGAGGTGATGGCGGATACGCCGGCTTATACCGCGGGATTGGAGGCGGGAGACAGGATCACAAAGGTGAATGGCCTCGAGATCAGCTATGATGAAGCGGGTCTTGCGGAGCTGATCGAAGAGATACGCGATTCCGGGGGAGAAGAGATCGCAATATCGGTGGACCGCGGGGGAACAGCGGTAGATCTTGTGCTCACACCGGCATATGTGGAGGAAGCCAATGCCTATCAGGTAGGCGTATTGCTTGGATACAAAACGATCCGCTATGGATTAGGGGAAGGCATCGGTATGGCTTTCCGCTATGTGGTATATGTCGGAAGGCTCACGCTGGAAGGGCTGCGTACGATCTTCACGAGCAGGGAGGCGCTTGACCAGGTAACCGGCCCGGTCGGCATCATCGACGTGATCAGTACCAGCGTACAGCAGGGCTTTGATATGGTCCTGTATCTGGGTGTACTGATCTCCCTCAACCTCGGTATCGTGAACCTTTTGCCCATACCGGGGCTTGACGGCGGCAGGCTCCTCTTCCTTATTGTGGAAGCCATCAGGCGCAAACCCGTAGACCAGAATAAGGAAGGGCTCGTACACGCGGCAGGGCTGATACTGCTCTTCGGTTTTATCCTGTTTGTAACATACAAGGACATCGTAAGGCTCATTACCGGCGGGTAAGAAA
>DBXA01000137.1 GCA_002309235.1 Christensenella sp. UBA1224
CCGTGCATGTCGTTGGAATGCAGTATCGTCAGTTTTTTCCTAGCCACAGGCTTTCCCCCTTTCGAAATGTCAAAGACAAAGGCCGGGCATCCGTGCCCCTTCCTGTGAAACAGACCATTCGGGCAGCCCTCCCGCAGGAAAGGCTGCCCGTGACAGTCGGCGATCCACCTTAAAAGCGCGTCCGGCGGGCCGGGATCGGGCCCGCCTTATTTGCCGTCCTTTCCGGAGAAGAAGGAGCCGATCTTTTTGAAGATGCTCTTCGCGCCGTCGACGATCTTCTCATCCACGTCCGTTTTGTCGAGCAGATCCTGCGCCTTCCCCTTCAGTCCCTTTGCGGCGTCTACGATCTTCTCGTCCACATCCGTCTTGTTGAGCAGGTCCTGCGCCTTCCCCTTCAGTCCCTTTGCGGCGTCTGCGATCTTTTCGTCAACATCCGTCTTATTGAGCAGGTCCTGCGCCTTGCTCTTCAGCCCCTTGGCGGCTTCCACGATCCTTTCATCGACATCCGTCTTATCCAGTGTCTCCTGCACCTTGCCCTGCACGGTCTTCAAAGTCCCCTGTACCTTGTCGGCAAAGCTTTCGGAAGCCTGCTTCGCTTCTTCCGCCTTCTCTTCGACAGCTTTGACAGCCTCTGCTGCCGCTTCGACCGCTTCTTCCGCTTTCTCTTCGACGGCCTCCGCAGCCTCAGCTGCCGCTTCGACCGCTTCTTCCTTCTTTTCCTCCGCCTGATCGATGATCTTCTCCAGATCCTCTTTTAGCTCTGACATATCCCTTTTCTCCTTTCCCTGCGGGCTTTGCCGCAATTAAGCCTTCCCCTGTATTTTACAGACGTTTTTACTTAAGTGTCAAGAAAAATGATCCGCCGCTCCCGATCAGTAGCCCCATCCCTTCCCGCTCGCCGTCATGTCATCCTCGTCCGGCGTCACAAAGGCGAAATCGAGCTTCGGGGCCGTTCCGCTCAAAAGATCGATCAGCGCCTCGTCATAGTCCTCTCCCGGTGCGCTCGCCTCGTCAAACACCATTGTCGGCACCTTTTCCCCCGCGGCGGGCTTCCAGGCCGGCAGGTAGGGGTTGCTTGGGTCGCCGTTTTTCGCAAAATTCACAAAGGCGTTCACCATCTGCCGCTCCAGGGCTTCCCTGTAAGGAATGGAATAGGTATAGGGAGCCCTCTCGGTATTATGGAAAAAGAACGGTATATCCGCGCAGTGCCAGGGCGCCCTGCCGCCCATATAATCAAAGCAGGCAGCGAACTGATAGCAGTACACGGGCGCGGCATTCGCCGAAGCCTTCTTCTTCACATACTCGATCGCCGCGCTGCGGGCCATCGTATCGACATCCAGGAGATACAGTTCGTTCTTGCCCGGGTACGCTTTGCGGAATGCCCTGAGGGCTTTTTCCCCTGTCTCCGGCCCGAGCTTTTCGCGTATCAGCTTTTCCCTTTCCTCTTTGGGGATGCTATCCTTGCGTCCGACATCGATGCCGCGGCTGAATTCCGCCAGCGTTGTGCCTACGATCGTCGGGATCTTCGTATAATGCTCCCGGAAGCCTGCCTCCAGCGGGTCCCCCAGGTACCAGTCGTTGGCATGCGGCGCCCAGTTGATCCTCTCTCCTGCCAGCTGGAACTTCCTGGATGCCTTATTGACGGCGCGTACGAACATGCGCGTGGAGATGCCCGCCAGCTTCTGCGCGTCCCCGTCCTCGATGCCCGCTTCCTTCATGACTGCCAGGGCGAACTCCTTATGGTCTACTTCCCTTTTATCCGAGCGGAACTTGAAAACGCCGCTCATCACGATCGCCTTCTGGAAAAGCCCGTCCGCTGCGGGCGTCTGCCCGAGGGTGGTCACCTTCCCGCCGCCGCCCGACTGCCCGAATATCGTCACGTTGTCCGGGTCTCCGCCGAATCCCGCGATGTTGTTCCTCACCCATTTGAGGGCTGCGACCAGGTCCGCTATGCCCGCGTTCACGGAGTTCTGATACTTTTCCCCGAAGGCGGAAAGGTCCATATGCCCGAAGGCGTTCAGCCTGTGGTTCACGCACACGACCACCACCCCGTCGTGCCTCGCCAGGGAATCCCCGTCATAAGCGATATGCTCGATGGCCGAGCCGTCGGAATACCCGCCTCCGTGGAACCATACCATGACCGGCTTTTTTGCCCCGTCATCCAGCGTATCCGTCCACACGTTCAGGTTCTGGCAGTTTTCGTTTTCGATCCAGTAACGGTGCGGCACGATGATCTCATTGCCCGGCACGGGCTTGACCAGCGTGGGGCAGATATTCCCGAAGGAATTGGAATCCCGTATCCCTTCCCAGCGATCCGGCTCCTCCGGCATCTCAAAGCGCTTTGCCTTTGCGTAATGGATCCCCAGGAAATGGAATACGCCGTTGAAATAATATCCCCTCAGTTTTCCGTACTGCGTTTCGACGACAGGCGTATCCCCGCCGCACATAAAGTAGTTCATATTACCCCTCCCATGCGTGTCATGTCCAAAGCCTCCGGCAGGGTGCCCTGCCTTGGGCCTTCTCCGGGTCCTTCCGTCTGCGGGATGCGGTCCGTCCCCGCCGTTTTCCGCAGGATAATTGTAGCACATGTTGCCCCTGTGTGAAAAGCCGCATCATCCCAAGCCGTCAATCCCGCCGTTCAGTACCTCCGTGATCGCCGGGACCAGCACCTGCTTTCGCGATACGCCCGGCTCGAGCCTGTATGAGACCCCGTCATACACCGCCTCGTCTCCGAACGCCGCCCGCAGCACCCCGTCGGCAGCCTCATTGGAGGGAACAAGCCGCGTGACCGAGATCCCGTCATGGAAAATGGTGATCTCGGCAATATACAGGTCCATGCCGGAAGACATCCCGGGAGATGCGAAAACGCGCCGCATCCGTTCGGCCATGTCCTTCGATCCGTCCTCATCGTATACGTTGATGCACCCGATGCCCGTCTTTACCCCGCTCAGCTCGTATTCCTTGTAATCGCTCAGGAATATCTCCTCGTCCGTCATGCCTTCGTATGAGATCAGGGCCTTGTACATCTTCCGGTAAAGGGCATCCGTATCGCTTATCCCCGCGAGCTGCGAAAGCTCTTTGAGCGCTTCCCTGTCGGCAAAGGTCGTCGCATTTGACGCGAGGTTGATCGTATCCGACAGGACAGAGCCCGTCATCGCGTAAGCGGTCTCCCTATCTATCCCGACCCCGTAATCGCGGCAGCGCATCCAGACGATCGTTGCCGTCGAGCCGAGGGGCCTCGCGTCGTAGATCAGCCGGTTGCCTGTCGTTACGCTCCCGACCCTGTGGTGGTCGATAACGGCGATCACGTTCGCGTCCTTCAGCCCTTCCGCCGATTGCAGGTAATCGCTGTGGTCGACCAGTACGATATTGCGGCCGGCTGCATCCTCCAGAAGCTGCGGTGCCTGAATGCCGCCCTCTTTCAGGATGCATTCGGTCTCTTTGTTGATGTCCCCCAGTACGACCGGTACCGCGTCATACCCGAGCGCCCTGAGGAGAGCCGCGTACCCGATAGAGCTGCCCACCGTATCTGCATCCGGGTTTTTATGCCCCGTCACATAGATAGTCCCCTTTATCTCGCCGAGCCCTTCGAGTTCGCTGCGCTCGATCCGTTGGTTTCGTTCCCGCTCGGCCCGGTATCGCAGATCCGCCTCGTACCTTCCTCCCAGGAAGCCCAAAGCGCAGGCAGACGCGATCACCAGTACCGCCGATATCCATTTCCAGATCCTTCTCTTTTTTTCCATTTTGAATCCCCCCGGATCCTTTTTGATGAACGGCCGGGATCGCGCCGCACTGTCATGCAAACACCATTTCCTCTATCTCTTTTTCCGCGGATCTTAAAATACCTTCAACATCAGCGCCTTCCATATCAAGCCCGCAGGCTTTGATGAGCCTCACATCGGAAATGCCATAGAAACCCTGCGCAAGAGCCTTGATATAACCGAACCCGTATTCCTCCGGAACATAGCTTCCCCCGGCTGTCATCACGACGATGAGCCGTTCTGCCCTGCACAGCCCGACAGGTATGCCGTCCCCCGTGTACCTGAAAGTGATGCCCGCCGCATTGATCTGTTCGATATACTGCTTCAGCGCTGCCGGAAAAGAAAGATCCCAGTAAGGCGCTGCGATAACGATCGTTTCCGCCTGCGCAAATCTGCGCGCGTGATCGAATACGGGGTCCATGATATCCCCATCGGAAAGAAGCCTGTCCCTCTTTTCCAGAAACGCTTCGTCTGTCACGGGGAACCTTATCCCGTGAACGCAGACCTCCTCGTAAGGCCGGTCCAGTTTCCGGAGCACGCACTTTGCCAGTCTCCCCGTCCTGGAGCCTTTCCGCACGCAGGCATTGATGAACAGCACCGGTTTCATACGCCGCCTCCCATAAACTTCCCCCGCTCCTCTCAGAGCGTCTTCTTAAAGCAGATGATCCTGTTCTCCTCCGTAAATCCGATCCCCAGATGGAACCCGAGCGAGGCGGTGTTCGTAAGCTCGCAGTCGCTCGCGAATTCGGTGCAGCCCTTTTCCCTCGCCCATTGCTCGCATTCCGAGACCAGTTTCCCCGCGATCCCCCTGTGCCGGTAGCCCTCCCGGACGACGACTCCTTCCAGGTACCCGACTGGGCTCGTATCGCACCCCTCCACATAGTCATGGCGCAGGCAGCAAAGCGCCGCCCCGACGTATTCCCCGTCCGCCTCCTGCGCGAATACGGCGGAATCCTCTTTTCCCATATAGCCTTCTATGATCCCCGTCAGCTCCTCCAAAGTATGCTCCGGCCAGATCACTTTGACCAGCGGCGAAAGCCGCGCCGCTTCCCCCTTATCCGCTCTCATCGCCTTTTCCTCCTTTTTTCCCCGTCACAGCGTTCCCTCCAGTATCGCCCCGATCAGTACTTTCCCCGCCTCAAAGCAGTTGTGCATCGCCGTTTCGAAGATATCCACGGATTCCAGGCTGTCCTCCGAAGCGATATGGTCATCGGCCTCCGGTCCCCACAGCTTTTCAGGCGTCATCCCCTCCGGGAACACGTCCATGTTCACTGCCGCCCGCAGTATGATCAGCCTGTCCAGCATCCCATGGCACTTTACCGCCTGCGCCGCGGCGATATCCTCCATCTCCGTCACGGCGAACGGATCCGCGCAGCCGTATGTCTCCGCTATCGCGAGCGCGTCCTGATGCCCGTATATCCCTTTCCAGTATCTGTCGCTGGTCAGGGATGTCCCCTTTAAAACCTTTGGCGGCCTGTC
>DBXA01000079.1:0-2204 GCA_002309235.1 Christensenella sp. UBA1224
TGGCTGATGGCTTTTCTCCCGAAAAGATCATACGCTATATCAACGAGACAGAAAGGTTTATCCTGCCGATAGCCGAAAAGCTGCCCAAGCTCGCTCCGGAGTATGCCAACGCAGCATGGCTGATCCGGTACCAAATGGTGTCCCTCCTTGAAATGGCGAAAAGGCTCGTCTGACAAAAAAGAGGTTAAGTACATGAAGATAGTTGTGATAGATGGCCAGGGCGGACGGCTCGGCCAGCTGATCGTGGAAGCGATCGTACGTGAGAAGATCGATTGTGAACTGTATGCCGTAGGAACGAACAGCATTGCTACCAGTCTGATGCTGAAAAGCGGGGCGAAGTACGGCGCGACAGGGGAGAACCCGGTGGTCGTCGCCTCCAGGGACGCGGATGTGATCATAGGCCCCATCGGCATCATCTCTGCGGATTCTCTGTATGGCGAGGTGACGCCTTCCATGGCGGTAGCGGTAGGACAGAGCCGCGCGGTGAAACTGCTCCTTCCTGTGAGCCACTGCAACAACCAGGTGATAGGCGTTCAATCCCTTTCCATGTCGGAAATGGTGAAAGAAGTCATCGTGAAGCTCAGAGCAATGCCTGCTTTTCCGGCCGGTTCCTGAGAATGCTCAATTTTTGGGAGACGGAAGATGAACGATGGATAAGCTGAAAATCTATGAGTTGCTCGACAGCAAGGGGATCGAATACGAAGTATACAGTCATGAGCCGGTCTTTACCGCAGCGCAAGCCGATTCACTGGGGCTCCCGCATCCCGAAGCCTGGTGCAGAAACCTCTTCCTGAGAGATAGGGCGAAAAAGCATTATTATCTCCTGACGGTCAGCGAGGACCATTCGATCCGGATCAAGGATTTTGAGCAGAAAGCCGGTACGAAGCATCTGCAATTTGCTTCCCGGGAAGAGCTCAAGGCATATCTTGGGGTCGAGACCGGGTCTGTCGGCCCTTTCGGGCTTTTGAACGATACAGGCTGTACTGTGAGGGCGTATATAGACCTTTCTTTGAAGGGGCAGCTGATAGCGGTGCACCCTAACAGAAATGATGCGACCGTGTTCCTCGAGACGGATAAGCTTATCTGTCTTTTAAGGGAACACGGCAGCGCTGTCGAATACATTGATATCGGAGAATAAAGAAAGAAATGGAAAGGGCTGAATTTATAGAGAAGCTCCTCGAAACGCTCGAAGGAGAGATTGCCGCCCATCCTGCAGCCCGGGCCAGGGATATCGTGAAATTCCTCTTTCAGGGCATGCTCGGTGTGGGGCATATGCTCTCATCCCGGGAGAAAGTGACCGCTTATATCGAAAGTGAAACGGCGGGTATTGAATCAGACGGTGAACTTCCGCTGTACGAAGATGTCGGCCCCGACTGGATACGCCTGAACCTTGCAAGAGCAAAGGCCGAGGGAATTCCGGCTCCCGTTATCGCGGGTATGATGTTTACGGGATGGGAAGAAAAAACTGTCTTTTCGAGGCGATCTGTTTATGACGCTGTCATGGCATGCGCAAAAGGAAAGCCTTGCCCGGAAGAGCTGCACCGGGAAGCTCAAAGGATACTGGATGAAGACTGGCTCCCTTCTCATTCGGAAGAGTACCGCATGGCCTACAGACCTGCCTACCGGCTGATCCCTTCGGAATGGACGGCATTACTGCCTGTCATCTGCCGAGCTGCGAACTGCCTTGCTTCCCGGGACAGGGTGCTCATAACGATGGATGGGCCCTGCGCATCCGGCAAGACCAGTATGGCGGAAAGACTCGCAGGTGTTCTTGGCGCGGCGCTCGTTCATACGGATGATTTCGTCGTGCCGCATGCCTTTAAAACAAAAGAAAGACTCTCGATCCCGGGTGGAAACTGTGATCATGAGAGGCTCGTTTCCGAAGTTATACGGCCCTGGAAGCTGGATGGCGCATGCTTCGTGAAGCGCTACGCCTGCCGTCTGGATGAATACCTCACGCCGGAGGAAATAAAGGGAACGCGCGGCATGCTGCTGGAAGGCAGCTACTGCAATATGCCTGCGATACGGGAATATGCCGATATCCGGGCGTATGTGGACACACCGGAAGAGGTTCGCATGGAAAGACTTCGCAGGAGGGAATCCCCCGAATGGCTGCAGGGTTTCTTCGATAAGTGGATCCCTTTAGAGAATACCTATTTCAGCTTCTATGGGATCCCGGATGAGGAATGCCTTCGCGTGCCGGG
>DBXA01000079.1:2269-7319 GCA_002309235.1 Christensenella sp. UBA1224
TTTTTATTTTCTGCGTATCTTTTCGTCGATGATGGTCTCGGTCTGGTTCATCAGCTTTTTCAGCCGTTCTCTCGTGTAAGCATCTATCCTGTTCCAGAGGGGCTGCAGCTGTTTTTTGTGCCGGCATAGCTTTTCTTTGCAGTTTGAGCACTGCAGGTAATCGTTTGTCGAGACGGAGAACCTTTCGGGATACTTAAAGAAGGTGATCTCCCACCGGAACAAAAGACCGAGAGCAAGAGCCAACAACGTCCACGCGTATAACCTTTTTACGAAGAAAAGAGGAGTGAACATCATGGCATAATCCCAGTTGTATATCCTGCAGGTACTGCAGCATTTGTTCCGGAAGAACCAGGTCTGGAACGGGCAGAAGAACAGGATACAAATGATGTCACATACTGAATATGCGCAGCATAACAGAAGCATGAAATCGTCATCCAGCATGCCCATCATATGAAAGGCCCCGAATATACTGTTGAGGACCAGCCAAAGGAGTCCTGCCAGGACAGCGGCGTTGTTGTCCTCGACGACGAGCTCTGTCTTCCCGGATTTTTGATAATTGCGTCTGAATTGTTTCTGGCATCCGGGGCTTTCATATCGGGAAGGGAAAAAGCGCAGCGTCATTTCAAAGGCGAATACGCACCAGATGATGATCATGATGACAGGCTTCTCATCAAAAATATGGATCATGGAACGGCCCGCGTTGAAAAAATGGTTTCGGATAAAACCGACTAGCATGCACAGGAACAGAATGGACCTGTATACAAGGCGGAAATAGTGCGTATTCATGATGAGTGACATTCTGTATTTTCCTGACATTTTGCATCCCCCGGCAAGTTGAATGGATCGTATGAATCAGTAGAAAATCGGGGTTTTATACCTGTCAAAGGTTGGCCGTACTCTTTTTTCTGTTTAGGAGGAATCCCATGCCCGTGCCAACGATGCCGCCGATGATATGGGCAAGCTGAGAGATATGATCGGTAACGAACAATCCGTCGTATATCTGCCCGCCCAGGTAAAACAGCGCTACAAGCAGGAATGTAACGGGGATCCTGCCGTCACCGGAAGAAGTGATGGAGGAGAGCAGTATGAAAGCGAATACGACGCCGCTCGCCCCAAACAGCATGACCTGCGGGAAAAAGACCATATTGATGACGCCTGTAAAAAAAGCGGCGGCAGCTATGACGGCTATGATGTTGAGCGTTCCGTATTTCTCCTCCAGCATAGGCCCCAATATCAGAAGGTACATGATATTGCCCGAAAGATGAGCCCAGTCAACATGGCCGAAAATGTGGAAGAAGCAGCGGAGCCATGTCAGCGGGTGCGAAAGAGGAGCACGGTACACGCTGAACAGAGAGATGGTACTCTTGCCGTCGGTGATGCCGTCCAACAGAAAAGCGATCACGCACACGATCGAGAATACGAGCGTCACCGGCGCGTTGAAGACAAAACGTTCCTTAAGCTTTTTACCGAACATGTGATCGCCTCTTCCCTGATATCTGTATTCAGTATAATCCACATCCGTTAAAACCGCAATATAGGAAACGAAACTATCGTTTAACCTGATGGCAGGCAGTTTATGAAACAGGCAAACATGCCTAATTAACAAAAAAACGGTTTCCGATTCTCAAAAGCAGTATTATGATATAAAACGAAGTGAATATAAAAGAGGCCTTTGGGGCAGGGTGTGATTCCTGACCGATGGTATAGTCCATGAACCTTTCGAAAGAAAGGCCGATCCGGTGAGATTCCGGAACCGACGGTATAGTCCGGATGGGAAAAGGCGTTATAGTCCTCGGTTCTTCCTGAGGCTGCGATCCCGGGCTGCTTTTATGGAGCTTCGGGATATTTTATTTCAGGAGGGATCTGTTATGTCTGGTGCATTATCCAAAGATGCGCAGCGCGTTCATCTGATCGCAGGCTGCGGCATGCTTACCGCAGTCGCGGTTCTTCTGCAGTATATCGAGGTGCCTATCCCGATCATGCCTTCCTTCATCAAGCTGGATTTTTCCGATATGCCGGAACTGATCGGTGCTTTTGCTTACGGGCCTCTGGCCGGCGTCACCATCGCGCTGCTTAAGAACTTGATCCATTTGCTCGCTTCGCAGAGCGTCGGCGTAGGGGAGCTGTCGAATTTCCTGCTGGGCGCGGCTTTTGCCTTTGCTGCCGGCTTTATCTACAAGAGAAACAAAACCAGGCGCACTGCACTTATAGCAGGTATCGCAGCATCGATTGCTATGGCGGCTGTCAGTCTGCCGAGCAATTACTATATCATCTATCCCTTGTATTACAACGTGATGGGCTTCCCCGAAAAGGCCATACTCGGCATGTATCAGGCTCTTCTTCCGTCTGTGGACAGTATTTTTGAAGCGCTTGTCGTATTCAATGTACCGTTTACATTTGTTAAAGGCCTGATCTGTGTGGCGATCACCATGCTGGTATATAAGCCTCTCGGCCCGATCCTTAAGGGAAGAAGGCGCGCTTGATGTGCAGCGTAAAGCTCCCGTATCAGTTCAGGGGAAAGGTCCTTCACGGCAAACAGATGGGAAGGCATATCGGTTTTCCCACTCTCAACCTTATCCCGGATCATAAAGCCGATATTCCCTTTGGAGTGTATGCCTCGGAAGTGGAGGCAGGCGGCGTTCGCTATCATGGTATGACTAATGTAGGCGCGCATCCTACGCTGCCGAAAGGCGGTATCACCGTTGAAACACATCTGATCGATCAGCATATCGATCTGTACGGTGAGGAGATCACAGTTACCCTTCTAAAGTTCCTTCGGGAGGAGAAGAGATTTGACAGCGTGGAAGAGCTTGCCAAAGCTTTGAGCGATGATAAAAAGCATGTGATCGAATGGTTTAAACGAATGCCGGCGGATCTTTAGAAAACAAAAGCTGCCGCAGTTTGGTCTGCGGCAGCTTGCATTTTCACTCTCTGTTATTCTTCGTCGCCCAGGTAGGAAAGTATGATGTTTTCCCAATCCTCATAGGATCTGGAGCCGATATACGGTTCTTCGGAAATGATCTTGCCCTCCGCATCCGCAAAGACTGTTGTTGGCACGTACATGGTGGTATATCCGTTTAACGCCTCGCAATTCCGGATGACAGGGTAGGTAATGCCTGTGTCTTTTACGATCCCAAGCACGTCCTGATCGACATCAGGCGTAGACCAGACGCCGAGTATCAGCAGCCCCTTTTCACCGTACGTTTCAAACAGCTTCTCAAGATCCGGGAGCTCTGCCAAACAAGGGCCGCACCACGGTTCCCAGAAGTTGATCATGATCAGATTGGCACCGCTGATATCATCATACTCCATCTTGTTCCCGTAAATATCGGTGGTCTGCAGTGCAGAGATATCGCTTGCCTGAATGTTCTCGCGCTGTTCCGTATAGTCCGTATAAGGGGAATCATCGATATCGATCTTATCGATATCATAGGTAAAACTGACGGTCGTGAAGGTTACGGGTTCACCGTTCAGATAGCTTTCTGTCTCAGCGCTGAGCACGAATCCGGTCACAGGATCTATGATCAGCTGATCGACGCTGATGACGGAGCCTTCGCTGCTCGTTTTTACCTTGACTTCATAGCTGTCGCCCCGGTCGGTACGTGCGATGATCTCGCTATCGAAGGAGCCGTAGGTGAACAGTGAGCTGTTAAGGACAGAATCGATATCCTCAGATGACAGTTCGGAACGGGATGCGCTGTCACCTGAGGAAGCATAGAAATATCCGTCTGCCGGATCCGTGGAAAAGTAGATGTAAAGGCGCGTGCCATCCTGGTAATCTGCAAACTGGTTGTATTGGGTGATGTCCTCATTGCGCAGATAACGCAGGGAATACTTCATCTCTTCCTCGAGATCGTTCTCGCGGAAAACAAAATCTGCCCGGAAGGCGCTGTTCAGCCTCAAGATGGTCTCGGGAATGGTCATCTCTGTCAGCTTTTCGATCGTGACTTCGCCGACAGATGAATAATATGGCGCTGCCTCCTCTGCAACGGCGGCAGATGCCGCTAAAAAGATAAGCAGCATCAATACGGTAAGAACTCGCTTCATTGTTTCCTGTCCTTTCATGGATCATTTGCCTGTTTGACGCTGGCCGGAAGGCTTTTGTTCCTTTTGCATCCCAGTATCAGAATACGTATTTGCGCATTTCTTCGTATGCAGCGCGCATCGTCGTCTCATAGTCGCCGTTGGCTCTCGCTTCGCAGGAAAGGCGGGCATTATATCCTGCTTTTTTCAGTTCTCTGAAGAAGGAGGCATAATCGGCACCGTCGTTTGCGGCGGGCATAACCCGGCCGTTGGGATTGGCGATATGCGCGTGGACGATCATATTGCCGAAATCACTGAATTTCGTCATATCCTCTTTCTCGAGGAAGATGTGATAATAGTCTGTCATGACGCGGATATTGTCTTTTCCGCATGCCCTTGCCACGGCAACGGATTGCTCTGTCAGGTTGAAGGTGGGGGATTCCCTTTTGTTCAGCCCTTCGATGGCGACTGTATAGCCGTATTTCGCGGCAGCCGGGGAAATGACCTCCGCGCAGATCTGCGTGAGCTGTTCGTATACATTCTTCTCATCATAGCCCATATCTGTCGGGTAATTCCTTGCACCGCCTGCGCCTATGACAAGTATGGAGTTGTGCATCCAGGCGGTAGCTTCGAGCTCTGTACAGAATTTCTCATAGGCTTCTTTTAATTGCGCCTGTGTCTGCGCACCTGCGGGGTTGTATATGCCGGGGAAACGCTTTGCGGTGGAATCGACATGCAGGCCGGTCTTTTCAAGAGCTTCTCTGTAACGCGCGACTTCGTCCGGATCCATTTTGGATGAATCCATGATGTTGGTCTCTACGTATTCAAAGCCTATCTTTTTCAGTATTGCCAGGTTTTCGTAAGCGCCTATGCCTATGCAGCAGCCGAGTTTCATGATTTATTCCAACTCCTTTATGCGGTATATCCGTGAATATTGTATCTGATGAGGAAAGGATTGTAAAGCATTGTATTCATGTTTGCGGCAGAGAGATCACCTGCAGAGCTGCCAGAAGGCTACTGCAGCTGC
>DBXA01000079.1:7428-10377 GCA_002309235.1 Christensenella sp. UBA1224
GTCGTCTATAGGCATTGATCTGTCTGTCAGGGCCAATGCCGCCGTGCGGAAGCCGATGCTTTTCAGGAAATCCATCCCGCGGGCGGGCCAGCTGTTTTCATCTGCGGGGAATCTTGCCCACGGTACCTGGAAAACAGTTCCCATGCTGACCCGAACGGCGCGCCTTGTGAGCGGATCGCATGTAGAAGGGGTCAGGAGTATCGCTTCTATGCCCAAGGCGGCAGCCGAACGGAATACCGCTCCGACATTGGTCGGATCTGTCACGTTTTCAAGTACAGCTACGCGTTTAGCACCTGCTGCCGCATCAAGCGGCGTCTTTTCCGGCGGTCTTTTCATACAGCATTTGATACACCTGTCCGGATAATGCCCCAAAAGATCACGAAGCACTTCTCTCTCTGCTGTATATACCGGGGTATCCGGCGGACAGCGGCTGAGGAGCTCCGCTGCCTGACCGGTGATATGTCTGCGTTCCATCACGAAGGCGACAGGCTCGATGCCCGCGTCTATCGCGTGCGAAACAGCTTTCGCGCTCTCGGCAATGAACATCGCTTTATTCGGGTCACTAGTGCTGCGAAGCTGGGCATCCGTGAGTCTGAATACCGACAGCTCCGGCAGGTGTATATCTTTTATCTCTATGATATTCGGCATATTCAGCCCTCCTCGGGTGAAACGTGTACCCTGAAATAATACCCAATATGATGATAACGTATTCTTAAAGGGGATACAAGGGGATATATATGAGAAAATAAGGAAAAGAGCGGCGGATAGCTTGCCCTCGGGAAAGAGGTCTGTTATAATAAACAGTGGATTATTGTGATTCGGAGGCAGGAAATGAAAAAGCTCCTTTCATATACACTTCTGGCGTTGGCTTGTATGCTGCTGCTTTCAGGCTGCGGAGAAGACGAAAAATACGAGAAAGCACTTACGGATCTGGCTACGGGGAATTATGCGGCCGCATCCGATGCTTTCTCGAGCCTGGGTGATTACGGGGATTCTATTCGCTATTCTACCTACGCAAAGGCGCTGCAGAATGTCGAGGATGGAGATATGGCTGGGGNNATGGCTGCCGCTTCCGAAAGGTTCAGCATGCTCGGCGGTTTTCTCGACAGTAAGAGCTATGCCGCTTATTATGATGCTGTCGGAAAAGAAAACGATGGATCCTACGAAGAAGCTTATGCTCTTTATGAACAGGTTTCCGGCTTTCTCGACGCGGATGACAGAAAAGACGGCCTGGCAGATAAGGCACTTGACCGAGATATAGAGGAAGCGATCGGGAAGATGCATGAAAACGGCGCTTCCTGGGTACTGGAAGACGATACGATACGCGGCCTTTTGGAACGGGGGTATACTTCTCCCGACAAGAGCGTCTCACAGCGCCTTATAGAGCTCGCGGGGGAAGAGGACGCTGCGGGAAACAAAGAATATGCCTCGGCGCTCTACCAGCTGTTGTCTGAGAACGAGAATGAAGAGGGTACAAACCGGTATCTCAAGCTTCGTGCGGAAGAGTATTACTCTGCCGGGGATTATGCCTCTGCATGGGATATCCTTTCCGGTCTGCCCGATGAGTATAACGAGCATACCGCGGATTACGAGGATATGTATAAAGCGGCGGAGCAGCTTCTCACAGACGGTAAGTACGGCGAAGCTGCAGATGCTTTTATAGCCCTCGGCTCATACACCGATGCTGCGGACCGTGTCCTTCAGGTGAAATATGCTTATGCATGTGACCTTCTGGATGCAGGCAGCGTAAAAGATGCTGTTGACATATTCACGGAGCTTGGAGATTACTCCGACGCAGCGGCCAGGATATCACAGACAGAGGCTGATTCTTTATACGCGCAGGGTGATTACGCCGGAGCGTGGTCTGCCTATTCTGCACTTGATGAAGAGTACAGGACGCATGACGGTGATTATGCTGATATGTATGCCGAAGCGCAGGACCTACTGGATGAAGGCAGATACGATGAAGCGGCAGAGGCTTTCGCCATGCTCGGAGGTTATTCGGATTCCGCACTGAAAGCACAGGAAAGCCGCTATCAAACCGCAGTTTCTCTGCATGAGGCAGGCCTTTACGACCAGGCTCAGGCAGCCTATGAGGGTCTGGATGATTACTCCGATGTGAGCGACAGGCTGCTCGNNACTGCTCAAGCTTTCGGCGGATCGGCTCTACGATGATGGCGATATCGCCGGTGCGTGGGATATCTATTCCGGCCTTGACGAGGCGTATGATACCCATGCGGACGATTATCTGGCGCTTTATACCGCTGCCCAGAAGCTTTTGGACGATGGGGATTATGAAGGCGCGCAGTCTGCCTTTACGGCGCTTGGCGGTTATTCCGATGCATCAGACAAGGCGTTGGCAGCATATGAAGCCGGATTAGAAGAAAACAAGGGGGACGAGCCCACTGAGGATGATCCGGATACCGAATCCGGGAAAACACTTCTTGATACGTATATGGAAGCGGCGCGGCTCGCCGTTTCGGGAGATCATATAGCGGCTGCTGAAAAATGGCTCTCGATCCGGGATTACGCTGACAGCCGTGAGCAGTGCTACCGGCTTGCCCTTTCCCTTAAAGATACCAGGCCTCTTGATGCGATCACCATATTTTCCATGAATATCGAGTATTCTGATTCCCGCAATCAGATCTACCGGATAGGGAAGGAAGCCCTTGAAGGTCTTGATTACGAGACGGCGGAGGCTGCTTTCTCGGTTGTCACCGGGTATTCCGATGCAGAAGATCTGCTTGATGCTGCTTTGCGTGCGGAAGGCAGGATCGATGAGACCTCCGATATAACGGATCAGGCTCTTGAAAACGATACAGATGACCGTATCGCCGGAAAGGCGGGTATGGGCGAAGTGATCGCGACTTCTGATGACACAGCGGGAACAACAGATGATGACGATGCGGAGAACGGCACAGAGCCTGATGGAGAAGGCGGCGACGATGC
>DBXA01000130.1:0-10099 GCA_002309235.1 Christensenella sp. UBA1224
CAGAACTCGGCCGGTACGGCGCTGTCCGGATAGAAGAGCGCCCAGGCCTGCGCATCAGCTTTGAGGAGAGCGTCAAACGCCTGCCTGTCAGCCATTACCAGGGGCCTTGCCTCCTGACCGGCCATGGCAAAGGAGATATTGGTGAGCTGGTCAAGGGCTGTCTGCCAGACCAGCCTGTTCTGTACCCAGGCTTCCGCGAAATCCGCCGCATCGGCTTCCTCGACCCTGGCCCAGGCATTCTTCGCAGTTTCCAGATGATCCTCGTCGAGGACATCCTTCACGATGCCGATCGCCTTGCCGCCTGCCTCAAGGATCATCTTATAGTTCTCACGGCAGGTGGAGGAAGCGATCATCCGGTAGGCCTTCACGCTGTTCGTCATGCTGTCCTTGCGGTCCGCGGGAGCCAGGCCCAGCGCGTAGCAGAGCTCCGCCGCCCTGTTCTCCAGCATGCGCACGGCGGAAGCGCCGTCACCGGTGCTCTTTTCATAGGCGTCCACCGCCGCAAAGAACGCTTCCCTGTCCGCATTGACGATATCGGCGTCATCGCCGGCAGCTGCCGCCCACTTATCATACAGTGCTTCCGCTTTCCTCGTCCAGGATCTCTTCAGAGCCGCAAGCTCTCTCTCGCCGAACTTTCCGGAAAGCAGCTCCTCCGTCTTAAACGCCAGAGGACTGTGCTCCCTGCAGTAGTGGATCTCATAGGCGCCGGCGCCGTCTGCTTTTGCGGTCAGAGTCGGCACGCAGCAATCACCCTCATGGACGACAGGCGTCTCCTTCCCGGTGGGCACGGTCACCTCATTGGAGATGATGTACACATCTTCGCGCGGTCCGAAGGAGAGGTGCAGCCAGCCGATGTTCGTAACGGAACCGTCGTTCACATCCTGCTCTGTGATATAGTAGTCCATGTAGTCGGTTACTGTCGCACCGGACCCGATGACACCCAGTACGGCGAGCGGGTTGTACACATCGTAGAGGATATCATACAGTTCCGCCGACGGGAAATCGTTTTCGGTATTGTTGACGAACTCCAGTTTGAACTCTACCTTTTCGTTCTCCACATAGAACTTGCCGTTATCGGGATCGCTGATGACGGATTTCACGAGCTTGAGCTTCGGTTCGCCTTCATTCGTCGGCACTGTCACGGTGTTCGAATTGACGGTAACGGTATTCCCGCTCTCATCCTTATACGTTGCCCAGCCGAAGTTTGTGATCACGCCAAAGTCGCAATCCAGGCCGGTCACGGTATAGAAGAAGGAGAAGCTGAAGCTCTCGCCCGGCGCGAGCGATGTGTGGGAGCCTATCTGCTTGCTCTCGGTCAGTTCGAGTATATCGAAGAATTCGATATCGGTGATCGTCTGGTTCGTATCGTTTGTCAGTGTGAATACGAACTCCACCTGCTCGGCATACTCATAGTATTTGCCGTTGGCGGGTTTGAAGACGACAGACTTTTCGAGCATGGTGCTGCCGGTATATTCGCCGACAAGCGCCGCGCATATTTCACTGGTATACCTGGTATCCTCATCGCTGAGCGTGAAGGCGCAGGCCTGGTTCTTGATCACCTTGTAGGGGATATCCTTTTCCTCTACCTCATAGCTGTAGTTGTATTCCCTTGTCTCGCCAGGCGCGAGGCTTACGATCGCATCGAGCAGCTGCACCTCGGAACGGGCGGAGGAGCCGTCTATGACATAGAGGTCTTTCAGGGTCTCTTTTCCGTTGTTGGTAACGGTCACCTTATATTCGATCTTTTCGCCGACGGTGTAGAACTTTCCGTTCTTGGGGTAGGAGGTGATCTCCTTGGTGACTTCCGCGTTCACGCCGCCGTAGATGCCGGTCAGCACAATGACGGTATTGGTAAAGCTGCCTTCTTCGTTGCCGGCCCAGGAGACAGTCGCATGGTTGTAGATCTTGCCGGCCAGAGCTTCATCGTATGTCACCTCATGGGTGAAGGAGGCGGACAGGCTCTTGCCTGCCGGTATCGTCTCTCCGAGAGTGACCACGCTGTCCTCATTACTGCCCTTGAGAGGATCGACGATCTCCACATCGGTCAGATCTTCATCGGTATTGTTCGTGACGGTAATGGTATATTCCACCTTCTCGCCTTCGACATAATACTCGCTGATGACGCCGGGAATGCTCGTGACCTTCTTTTCAAGCACGACAGAGCCGGTTTCTTTGACCTTGCCGGTATCGACCGTAACATCGTTGCCGGATATGTACTTGTTCTCGCCATCGATCTCAAAGAGGGCGCCGCAGGTATTGACTACCTTGCCCTTGGAAACATCGTCGCCCGTCACATGGTAGTACAGCGTCGCCTTGATGACATCCCCGTCCTTGACATCCGTGTACTTGCCCCAGTTGGCGGGATTGCCCTTTTCCACATCCGGCATATAGATGTACAAAGGATCGAGCAGGCGAAGCTTGGAAAGCGTCACACCGGTATTGTTGGTAAAGGTGAGCTCGTATTCTATGACATCGCCTTCGACATAATACCCGAGGGAAGGATTGCTCACCACTTTCTTGACCAGGGAGACCTTATCCTCTAATACCGGGGGAGTCCATTCTTCCTTCTCCGGGCCCTTCTTACCGCCTTCCTCCGGGTCTTCTTTGGTATCCGTTTCACTGCCAAGAGTGAACTTTACCTCGCAGAGGCCGGAACGGACCTTCTCCTTATGCTTGTCCCTGCCGCCCGCGACCAGCTTGAAGACGATAGAGCCTTCTTCAAAATAAGCATTGTAGGTCTTTTCGGAAAGGGCGGTCTTCCATTCGCCGGAAATGCTCTTGCCGGACTGCAGCACCATCTTTCCGCCGTCGTAGAAGGTCATGGTCTTTCCGCCGGCGTTGCACATCAGCTTGATCTCCGTCAGCGCGTTCTTTCCGCTGTTGGTGATCTTCCAGGCGATATTGATCTTATCGTTGGGCATCATGCCGCTCTCCTTGGAGAGCAGCTTGACCTCAAGCTTGAGGCTGTTCTTGACGCCCTTCAAGGCTGCCTGCACGGCAGGCCAGGCGATGCCGTCCTGCGGAAGCCCCATATCCTTTTCCATCTGCTTGACGGCTTCTTCGGTCTTGGGTCCGTAGGCGCCGTCTATCTTGCCGGGGTCGTAGCCGGCAGCGACGAGGGCCTCCTGCAGCTCCTTCACCTTTTTGCCGACGTCGCCGGGCTTCAGAGTGCCTTCCGGATAGTATTCCTCATGGATCTTCTTGCCGCAGCGTATGCAGGCGCCTTCGCGCTCGCCCTTGGAATGATCTGTCGCTTCCTTGATGATCTTCCATTCCTTGGAATAATGGCCAAGGGCGGAAAGCTTCTCCGTTTCCTTTGCGCCGCAGACGCTGCACGTCCTGTGCTGGGAGCCGGATGTCGTGCAGCTGGCGGCTTTATCGACCACCCATTTGCTCCAGGTATGATGGCCTACGATATCACTGTCCGTAATATCGATCCCTAAGGTCTCTCCGCACAGATCGCAGACTATCTTTATATAGCCGGGCTTCGTGCAGGTCTTTTTGACCGCAACCTGGTGTGTGCGCAGATGCTGACACGCGCCGTTATTGCCGGAAGTGCCTGTGCCATCTTTGCCCCAATCGGTATAAGCATACGCGGTCAGGGAATCGAACGGCAGCAGGCAGGCCATGAGCAGCACAGCGAGCAGTACAGTGAAAAATCTCCTGAACTTCTTCATCATACACCCTCCCATTCTGTTCGCAGGGGACCCGATCCCCCCATTGGTTCATCCTTACTGTTAACAAAGTCATTATAATTTTGCCACATATACTTTGTCAATCAAAATGCCCGGAAAGTTGCATATCCGAGGCTGTTTTTTGAAAAAAAGTTTTGTTGCCGGCATCCGATCCGCCCAGATGCCTTTCCCGGCGCGAAAAAAGCATCAGATCCTGTTCTTCAGGATGTCCGCGGCCAGCTCCAGCATGCGGAAGGCGGCATCGCGCGCGGCTTCGATCTGGTCGTACACCAGATCCTCTGAGAGCACTCCCGCGGAGATCCCCTGAGGAACCTCGCCCTCCCGGTCCTCATACCACTCACTGCTGCCGTAATAAGAGAAAAGGCGCGTCATAGGCTCCCGCAGAGCATCCATGCGGTCGAGCTGCTCCGAAAGGGCTTTTGTCGCCTCTGTGCAGGCGTTCAGGTCCTCTTCCATCTCACTGATGCGCTTGATATCCATTCCCTCTGCCTCCTGTCTGTGATCCCATAGCCGGAATACATCTTTACCAATTATAATACACGCAAGGGAAGAAAGAAAGCCGCTGGCCCGCTTTCCGGTTGTTCTCGCCCGACGGCGGCAGTATAATCTGAAAAGACATAAAGAACGGCAGCCGGATGCTTTGCAGCCTCCGGAAAGATCACAAAAAAATTTACGGCAGATGAACCTGCGGGCCCCCCGGGAACGACTATATCAGTGAAAGGATGCCTGAAGGCGATGAGGAGGCGGATCCCATGGACGAGTTCGAAGCCCTGCTGAAATCCTGCAGAACAGGCGTGGAGCGCTGGGTCAAAGCCCGCGTCAGCAGCCGCGCGGACGCGGAGGATATCCTGCAGGAAACCTGGCTTGCCGCTTTCCGGAGCTTTCCGTCGCTCCGGGATAAGGGGGCCTTCCTCCCGTGGGTCCTCGGCATCGCCAGAAGAAAATGCGCGGACTGGTACAGAGCCTGCGCGCGGCGCAGGGAAGTGCCCCTGGAAAGCCTGCCGGAACAGGCAGAGGAGGCCCCCGATTATCCCCTTGTGGAGGAAGCGCTGGATACCCTTCCGGAACGCGACCGGCTCATGCTGCGGCTGTTCTACCGGGAAATGCTCTCCCAGAAAGAGATATCAGGCCTTCTGCATATCCCGGAAGGCACCGTCAAAAGCCGTATGAGCGCCGCGCGGACGCGTTTCCGCGCCGCCTACCCCTTCCCGAAGAAAGGAGAGACCGATATGGAACAGAACAATACAGGAAAACTCCCCGGTATCTTGCCGGAGTATACCATCACACGGAAGGAAGGACCCGCTTTCCCCGTACTCTTTGAGGAAATGACGGGATGGTTCATCATCCCGCGCCTCGGGGAAAAGCTCACATGGGGCATGTACGACCTGCCTTCCCGCCGGCTGGACGTGGCGTATGAAATGCGCGTGACCGGCCCTGCCAGCGTGCACGGGCTGGAGGGGGTGGCGATACAAGCGGCGGTCATCCCGCCCGGGGAACAGCCCGCAGACGGCGATCCCATCAGCGACGCGGTGGAGGCTTCCACCGGAGGGCAGGAGGAATGGACCTTCATCGCCCAGGAAAAGGACGGTTACACCCGCTTCCTTTCCGCGGAGCACATCGAAAACGGCGTTCGCACGCTCTCCACATTCCTCGACGGCGAGGAATTCATGGATAACTGGGGCTACGGGGAAGACAACCGCGGCATGCCCGTCGACCTGAAGCCGCTTGGAAAAATACGGCGGGAAGGTTCCTCCGTCACCGCAGCCGGGCAGGATGCCGTAATGGACATCGTCGGCAGGTACGAGGTGACCCTGGAAGGCACAGCCTATGATACCGTCTGCCTCATGGACCTTGGGATGTATATGCAGGGTATCGTGAGCGAGCAGTACCTGGACCGCGACGGAAGGACCGTGCTCTGGAGGCGCTTCAACCGCGACGACTGGGCGATCGACCGCTACGGAGAGAAATGGTCTCAGCTGCTGCCCGAAAACGAACAGATCACGGTAAACGGACAGACATATGTGCACTGGTATGACTGCCTCTGCGCGCGCTGAAGCGCCGGATACGCCGCAAGGAATTCCGCATCGGATAATATCATTCTGACGAAAACAGCCTGATCCCCGATATGGATGGATCAGGCTGTTTTTGTTTGTCTGGCAGAAAGGAACTCGCCTCTTTCTATCATCATATCATTGAACCAGACAGTGTATACTTAAATCATTAGGCAACTTGACGTTTTTGCCTGTTTACAGGTGATGAATCGGGGCTTAAAATCAAAAGGGAGTATTATCCCTCTGCAAGACCAAACGCCTCTCAAGGAGAGTTCATATGACAGATAATACAATAGAAAAGATCATTAACGTGTTTGAAAGCATTGTAACATACGTTCTGCGCTGTTCCTGCGCCATGTGTTTGAGCATCGTAGATTTCCCTACCTGGCGTGCACCGATGACCAGCACAGCTTTGAAAAACTGACTCGCTTCCGCAAACTTACGTTCCAATTCACGATGGATATAATTCATATCATCCTCCAATGAAAGCGCTGATCTAAACTCGAGTTTATTTTACCGCACAATCAAGAATTCCATAAGTGATAAACGGAAATGATCAAGAAGAAAACAAAACTGTTTAAAACAGCCTGAATCAGCATTATCTCTTAAGCCATCTTTTTCTAAATCCGGAGCTTTCTTGCACCTCTCCTGAGCAGTCAAAATCATAGAAAAATCACGGATAGCCAAGCCTCCGTCATATAAATGGCATCAGATGATCATGGAGTCATAACGCATGATCGAAGACATCTTATTCTTCTCTTTTGAAATACAGATGTTTCTTCCTCTGTTTAAAATCACGTTTTCAGGTTTTTTGTGATCCATCCATCCGCTATAAGGAGCAGCGCCGGCAGGAGGGATAGGACCAGAATGACCGATACCAGCGCGCCTCTCGCGAGCAGCGCCCCTATGCCGGAAATATAATACACGGTGCACAGGATGCCTATCACAAAGCCGGCGGTTATCAGTATCGTTCCGGAGGTCAGTATGGTGGGCATGGCTTTTTTGAGCGTTTCCGCCATGGCAGGCCTTTTTTCCAGCCCGGAAAGGCGCGCGGAGCGGTACTGATCGCACAGTAGGATACCGTAATCGATGGTCGCTCCCATCTGGATCGCCAGGCAGATGAGATACGCCATGAAGAAGACGGATTCTCCCATCAGGCGCGATATGCCCATGGTGATCCAGATCGCTCCTTCGATCACGAACACCAGGAGAATCGGAAGGCGTATCGCACGGAAGGATACGGATACGATCAGAAGTATCGCAAGCAGCGTTATCAGGTTCACCTTCATAAGGTCGCCCGTAAAGGCATGGCCGATATCGTAGGAGGACATCGCGACGCCCGTGATGTAGAAATCCTCTCCGTAACACCCTCTGACCGTATCGAGTATGCCGTCCATGTGATCGCGGAAGCCCGCGTCGGAGGGCCGGAAGTTCAGTTCCAGCAGCATGCGGCCGTAATGCGGGCCGATGAAGGCTGTCCTGGCGTCGGAAAGCCGCTTGCGAAGGGCGGCGATATCCCCGTTATCCGCCGCAAAGGACGCCGCGGCATCCAGAAGCCTGTCCGCGCGGACCGTATCTCCAAAGCCATTCATCGCGAAAAACAGCCTGACGGCGGCAAGGCTCTGGCCCGTCAGCTCCGCTGCATCCTGCGCGGTGTAGTATTCAAGGGCGGCACTTCCGGCGGTGACCATCGCAGTGATATCGCCTATGGCAGGCCGCCCGTCCGCGAGGGTAAGAGCGTTGAGTCTCCTTACCAGTTCCCTCTGGGCTTCATAATCGCTGTCCTCATCGCCGCCCGGCACCAGTAAAACGAGCGGATCCGAAGCCCCGAATATCTCATCGATGGCGGGGGACCCTTTCCGCCCGGTGTCGTTTTTCCCGGTAAAGGCATAGGTATTGCCGGCCGAAAGGACAGCGCCCAAAACCACCGCCAGGATCAGCGCGGCGGCCAGGGGCTTCTTCACCCGGTCGATCCCCGCGGCAAGCTTTTCGCCGCCCATCCTGATGGGTTTATGGCGCGTCGCGCGCAGGGGTTTTTCCGCGAGCAGCGCCACAGCGGGCATCATGAGGAACACGCCCAGCATGCTGACCAGTATCCCCTTGGTGAGCACCAGGCCGATATCAAAGCCTATGGTAAAGCTCATGAACAGGAGGGACAGGAGGCCCGCCGCGGTAGTCATGGCGCTGGAGGCAATGCGCATGAAGCAGCCGGCAAGGGCTTCGACCATCGCATCCGCTGCGGATAATCCGCCCTCACAGGCATCGTTCCAGGTGTGAAGCAGCATGATGGCATAGTCTATGGAAAGGGCAAGCTGCAGTATCGCCGATACCGCATAGGTGATAAAGGACACATCCGGAAAGATAAAGTTCGTGCCCATATTGATGAGTATGGATATGCCGAGCACAGGGAGTATCACGAGCGGCTCCAGCCAGGCGCGGCCCGTGAGCAGCAGCACCGCGATCACAATGATCACGGAGATCCCCATGACCAACGGGATCTCATCCGCGACGCGGCGCTGCAGGTCCAGCGAATCCGCCGCCGGGCCGCCCACATAGTATTCTCCCGCATCCGGGAAAAGGCCGCGCAGCTTTATCACAAGTTCCCCGGGGCTGTGATCGTTGAGGGTCAGCGTCACGAGGGAATAAGTGCGGCCGCCTGATACACGGGTATCCTCCGCCGGGTCGTACGAGGCAAAGCGCACCTCCGGAAGCTCCGAAAGCACGGCGATGCGTTCCGCAAGCGCCGCTTCATCCGCATCCGTGAACATAATGCGCAGCTGCCCGGAAGAGCCGAATTCCTCCTCCATCACTCCGAGAGCCTTCTTTGTCATGGTCTCCTCGGAAAGGTAACGGTTGAGGTCATAATTGATATTCGTTCGGCCGATCAGCAGCGTAAAGACAGCCGCCAGCACGAGCATGACCGGAAGTATGATCTTTCTGCGGCGCACGATCCATTCCGCACATCTCTGTTTCATGGAAAGACTTCCCTTCTTATCCGATCCGCGCAAGGAAAGAAGGGGGAGACGGGGCCCTGCCCGTCACGCGCCTTCTTTTCCGCTGTAATCAATTATTCATATTCTGCTCTTTTCCCGCAAGAGAAAACAAAAGAAAAAACCGAAACTTAAACAGCGAAAGGCGCAGGCATGCTCAACCTGCGCCTCTTAAGTATCATGATGCTTTATGACAGGCACCTGCCATGGGGCAGCAGCCGCATTTGCCGCCGCAGGAGGTCTTGCCCTGCTTCCTGTCCCTGCGCAGCCGGATGATGATCAGGGCGACGATCCCTGCCAGCGCAAGGCTCACGGCGATCGTACCGCCGTTTTCAGCGATCCAGCGGATCACAAGTATCACACCTTTCTTGTAAGCCTGACAGCTTCACGGTACTTTCTGAAGAACAGCATATAGATCATACCGCCCAGTACGATAAGGGCCGCGATCAGGCCGATAAAGTTCACACTGCCGGTAAAGAGCCTGCCGAACTGGTTGATCATCAGGCTTACGGCATAGGCAAAGCCGCACTGATAGGCGATGGCGAACCATGTCCAGCCTGCGTTGTTCATCTCCCTGCGGATAGCGCCTATCGCCGCGAAGCAGGGGGCGCACAGCAGGTTGAACACCAGGAAGGCATAGGCTGAAATGCCTGTAAAGGATGCTGCCAGGTTGGCATAAGCCTCCGTTCCGCCATAGAGGATGCCCATGGTACCCACGATGTTCTCCTTGGCGATCAGGCCTGTGATGGAAGCCACAGCTGCCTGCCAGGTACCGAAGCCGAGCGGCGCGAAGATCCAGGCGATAAGGCTTCCGACCCTTGCAAGTATGGACATATCCAGTTCTTCTTCCTCCAGCATGCGGAACGCGCCGTCCGCAACGCCGAATCGGCTCAGGAACCATACGAGTATAGTGGAGAGAAGTATGATGGTACCGGCCTTTTTGATGAAGCTCCAGCCNNCACATGGAGCGGAGCACGTTGCCGAGCGTCGGCCAGTGATAAGCGGGAAGCTCCATCACGAAGGGAGCCGGTTCACCGGCGAAGCGCCGTGTCTTTTTCAGCATGATGCCGCTCGTGACGATGGCCGCCATGCCGATAAAGTACGCGCTCGTCGCGACCCAGGGCGAGCCGGAGAAGATCGCCCCGGCGATCATGGCGATGAAGGGCACCTTGGCGCCGCAGGGGATAAATGTGGTCGTCATGATGGTCATGCGCCTGTCGCGCTCGTTTTCAATGGTACGCGAGGCCATGATGCCCGGCACGCCGCAGCCTACGCCGATCAGCATGGGGATAAAGGACTTTCCGGAAAGGCCGAACTTGCGGAAGATACGGTCCAGAACGAAGGCGATACGGGCCATATAGCC
>DBXA01000130.1:10107-10292 GCA_002309235.1 Christensenella sp. UBA1224
CCGCAGGCCTCCAGGAACGCCAGCAGGAAGAACAGTACCAGCATCTGGGGCACAAAGCCCAGCACCGCTCCTACGCCTGCCACAATGCCGTCCAGTATCAGGCCCTTCAGCCAGTCGGCTGCGCCTATCTTATCCAGGCCGCTCTCGATCAGCACCGGGATACCGGGTACCCAGGTGCCGTAAGC
>DBXA01000156.1:0-12367 GCA_002309235.1 Christensenella sp. UBA1224
CACATCATCATGCCGTAGCTCATACCCTCTGTGCGGGCATCGATATTGCCGGTATCCACCATACAGGCGCTGTCAAGATCTACATCCAGGTATATTTTTTCTTCCGGATCAAAGAAGAGAGTATCAAAACAACGCTGTACCTTTTCCAGGACATCCGCTTCGCTTATACCGATGCGGGCAAATTGATTTGGGTATCTTGTTTCCATTTTCATGACCTCCTGAGAGATTTGTGTGTTTTGTGTAAGCAGGCAAGGGGAGAGGATTATTCGCTCCACTCGACCCGGAAGGTTACGGCGACATCCCCGGATCCGAAGGCTTCCAGAAGTCTATCCCGTGCTGCGCTGTCGATCTTTGCCAGCCTTGTGAAATTCCAAGTGTTCTGATCGTAATAGATCGTGATCTGATTGCCCTGGTACAGTATAACATCGCCTGGTTTTGTGGTGATCTCGCTGTCAGTGCGGGGCAGGCTCCAGGGGAGAGGGCCAACCTTCTCAAATCCGCCGTAATCGCGCATCCTTACTTCGATCTGCCCGCTGCTGAGCTTTTCGAGAAAAGCCTTGGCAGAGGGATTATCCTCAGGGGCTGCGTAGAATACCTCGCCGTTTGCCTCAATGACGAGTGTCGGCGTTACGGTGACCAGGGCCTCCTGCTCTGTAGTGACGATTGGGCCTTTCCAATCGATGATACCGCCGAATTCATAGATATTTTTGTATCCCATGTCAAACAGCTTCTGTGCCGCCTGTTTGCTGCGGTTGCCGCTGCGGCAGTAGATCAGTATGATCTGATCAGGATCCGGGAGTTCTTCCGGCCTTTCGTCTCCGATGCTCTCATTGGGGATCAGTATGGCTCCCGGGATATGGCCCGCGTCGTATTCATCCTGCCGGCGTACGTCTACTATGATGTGGCTGTCATCCTGCCGCATCATCTCTCTGGCCTGTTCCGGGCCTATCTTCCTGTAGCTCTCGTATACCATACCGTCTCCATCCAGTTTCAGCGCGCAGCCTGCGGGAAACAGCAGGGCTGCGGAAAGTACGAGCAAAAGCAGCTTTTTCATATGATCAACCTTTCTCCTTACAGAGGGTATACGGGATCCATTTTCCGTCCTTCAGCGTTTCATAGCATCCCCATTCCGGATTACCGGTATCCCGGCCTTTGACCCGGAGCGGGATAAAGGCATCGTGCTGACACCCCGGGAGAGGATCCTCCATATCTGTCCAGCCTCTTTCGTCGATCAGATCGTTCCAATCCGCGTAAAGGTCTTCCAGGGCATCGTATAAGCGATCGGATGAGCAGATGACAGCGTCAGGCGCGGGATAGCCGAAGAGGTAGAAACCTTCTTCAGCAGCATAGAGCATGATCTTGCATATATCACGCCCGGAGGCATCCTTATGAGGCTCCTTCAGGTAGGCGTACTTTCTCATTTGCTTCTCCTTATCCGGTCTTTGAGCTGCACCGTCGATTATCGTTCCAGTACCATCCTGACTTCCGAGACGGTGGTTCCAAGTGACAGCTCCTGCTTTTTGCCGTCAAAGCGGAAGCCGCATCGCTGATAGAAACGGACGGCCCGTTCGTTTCCCTCGAGCACCCACACCGCTGTTTTCCGACAGTCGGAAAGTGCTTCAAGCGCTTTCTCCATGAGGGCACGGCCTGTGCCGGTATCATAGTGATCTCTCAGGATATAGATGGCGTAGACTTCACCGGCATCGGCAAGGTCCTCCGAGCGGCAGGGGCCGTAATCCGCAAAGCCCACGACCCGGTCTCCGTCTTTCGCGACCAGGGAAGGAAAGCCGTTCTCAAACGCCTTCCGGGCGATCCTTTCGGATGTTTCAAGCTTCCTGCTGTCAAGGTAAATCTGGTCTATCAGACCGGTATAAGCTTCCTTCCACGCCCGGAAGTGCACATAAGCCTTGCCTTTTATCTCATCTTCCGTCTCAAGGCGCTTGATGATGACCATATTGCCGCCTCCTCCTTGAGCGCTGCTTATGAATGCGCGTATGCTGCGAGCGGGAGAGACAGCCGGAATACAGAGCCTTCGCCCAGCCTGCTGTCGACCGTCAGGCTGCCGCCTAATTGTATGCTCATCTCTTTGGCGATAGACAGCCCAAGGCCGGAGCCTGCTTCCGAATGCGCTTTATCTGCTTTGTAGAAGCGGTCGAAGATATAGGGAAGGTCTTCTTCCGATATGCCGATGCCCGTATCCGCAACGGAGATAACGAGGTTTCTGCCCCGGGACTCGGCAGAGAGCGTTATCGTACCGCCGTCTTCGGGGGTATATTTGATCGCGTTGTCCAGGAGTATCACTAGTATCTCCTCTACGCGATCCGGGTTTGACCATGTGTCGGGTATATCTCCGGGCTCGGGGACCATGCGGAAGCTGAGCCCCTTTTCCGCGGCGGAAGCCGTGTATTTTTCCCGGATATCGCCAAGGAGCAGGTTCATATCGACCGGGGAGTATTCTATCGTGAGAGTCCCGCTTTGCAGGCGGGAAAGCTCCATCAGGTCGTTGATCAGCCTGGACAGGCGCATGGTCTCTCTCAGTATGATATCGTAATAGCGCATGCGCGTCTCTTCATTTTTGACGAGACCTTCGCGCATAGGTTCCACAAGACCTCGCAGCGCGGTGAGAGGCCTTCGCAGCTCATGGGATACGTTCGCGACATATTCTCTCCGCGTAGCCTCCAATTTCTCCGATTGCGTGACATCGTACAGGATGCACAGCGCCCCTGTCACAGTACCGTTTTCGTCGCACAGAGGGCTGACGCGTGACATGATGGCTGAGCCGTTATCCCTGAACGTGCGGAAAGATGTTTCACCGCCTTTCAGGATGTTGTCCATATCCTCCCAGACCTCAGGGAAGGGGATAAGGGCGAGGCGTTTTGCGTCTATGGAGCCGTCCGAAAGGGCACGGCTTTTGGAGAACATATGGGCGAGAGCTGTGTTGGTATGGGTGATATTGCCTTCTGTATCGATGGCAGCCATGCCCTCTGACATGCCGTTCATCATATCGCGGAGGCGGTTTCGCTCCAGAGTAAGATCCGATATGGAGCCGGAAAGCTCCCGCGCGAGGAAATTCAGGGAACTGGCAAGCTCACCGATCTCGCCGCCCTGGGAAGCATCTGCCCGCGTAGAGAAATTGCCGGCAGCCATGGAAAGGGCGACTTGGTTCATCTGCCTGAGCGGTCTGGTAAATCTTTCCGTGATGACATAGGAGACCAGCACGGCTATGGGGAGGGCGATGAACGCGCTCAGGAGGAGAGCGGAATAAAGGCTGCGGATCGCGGCGGTATTCTCGCGCATAGGCTCAAAGAGGAGCACAGCGGCTATCACATTACCATCGGAATCGTATACCGGCATGCCTACTTTGATGATGCTTCCGTTGACGAGCTTATAGCGGCGCGGAGTAGTGACGGCTTGCCCATCCAGTATCCTGCCGAGATCATGGTCAGTCTGGATATCGTAGCCTTCCGCGATATCGCCGGAAGAAAAGATGATATTCCGGTGAGTGTCGACAACCAGGCAGAAAGCGCCCAGTATACTCCTGTTTTCCTCTTTTTCCATGAGACGATCGAGTCTTTCGGCATTGCCGTCTTCCTCTATGCATTCACGTACGAATGCGCCCAAAGCGGCTGCTTTGGGCGTAAGATCCTTTTCACGCAGATCGGCAAATACGGTCTGTATCAGCACCGTATAGCACAGAGTGGACAGTATGATCATGACTGTCATGCATATGGCGACAGATATGAGTATCCTGCGGACCAGATAGCTTGAATTCATTGCTGGACCTCGAACTTATAGCCGACACCGTAAACGGTCTTAAGGCTCCACGGCACGCCCTCCTGAGGCAGTTTTTGCCGGATGCGCTTGATATGGGTATCCACAGTGCGCGTATCACCGAAGAAATCATAGCCCCATACGTTGGAGAGTATCTGCTCGCGGCTGAAGACCTGGCCGGCGCTTGCCGTGAGCATGTGGAGGATCTCCACCTCCTTCGGAGTGAAGGGGATGACCTGGCCGCACGCCTTTACCTGGTAATTGGCAAGATTCACCTCCAGCTGCGGGAACCGGATGATCTGATTGTCTTCCGGAAGAGGTTCCGAGAAGCGTCGAAGTACCGCACGAATGCGTGCGACGACCTCCCTGGGGCTGAAGGGCTTTACGATGTAATCATCCGCGCCGAGCTCCAGACCGAGTATGCGGTCTATCTCCTCACCCTTGGCTGTCAGCATGATGATGGGGATGTGCAGTGTCTGGCGAATGGTGCGGCAGACGTCTATGCCGTTCATCTTAGGCATCATGATATCCAGTATCATAAGATCCGGATGCGAAGAAGAGACCATGTCGATGGCCTGCGCGCCGTCATAGGCGGATATGTGCTCGAAGCCTTCGTTATCAAGATACAGGGAAAGGCTTTCATGAACGACGGGATCATCATCACAGATAAGTATCAGGTTTTTGCCGGGCATATCGTTACCTCCTTGCGGTATACATGCATAGAAAAGGTCAGGGATCGTTTTGTGATCTTCTTTGGATATTATAACGTGTTATGCGCTTGACCTGCAATATGAAAAAGACAAGATTCAAACCGTGTTCACACCCGGTTCAAAAAAGGGGGCTGTCTCATCAACAGCCCCGTTAAGGGATCATTTAGCGATCTTTGTGAGCAGCTCGTTCGAACGCTTCAGGAATGCGACCATGCGCTCGGATTCAAGCGGCTGCCTTGCCATCTCGGCCAGGTCGTAGATCTGTGCGCAGACCTGAGTGCGCAGATCGTCGTTTTCGGATGAATTATGTATGTATGCATACAGGGCATGACGAGTGTTCACGGTGAGCGTGCGCTTTTCCGGCATGCTGAAACCGCCGCCCCAGGCCCTGCTCATCTCAGAATAGCGCCTCATCTGTTCGTCTACCGTGATGACGGCGGGAATATCTTCCGTCTTAAAGGCGGAAAGCTTCACCTCAAGAGTATCATCGCCGGAGGCCTTGCGGAAGAGCTCTTCCAGCTGTTTCCGGGCTTCCTCGTCATCGCCTTCCTTTTCAGTCAGGCTTTCGGTCGCTGCATCCACTCGGCGGAAGGAGATGCGCTCCTCTTCCTTTGGCCCATACTCCATGAAGGACATGAAGTTGTTGTCGATCAGGGTATCCATGACTACGACATCGCGGCCCTGTTCCTTATAGACATCGATGAGGTGTGCCTGCCTGCGGGGATCGGATGTATAGAGCACCGTCTTGTCATCGCCGGAGAAATTGGCATCCGAGTATTCCTTGATGGTCATGAACCGGTCATCGCTGGTCTTGAAGAGGATAGCGTCCTTGACACGCTCGTAGAACTTCTCATCCCTCACGCAGCCGTATTTGACGAAGGGATGGATGTCTCCCCAGTATTTTTCGTAATCCGCGCGTTTGGTATTGAACTCCGTGATGAGCCTGTCCGCGACCTTGCGCGTGATATAGCTCTGCATACGCTTTACGTAGCCGTCGTTCTGGAGGAAGGAACGGGAAACGTTGAGCGGCAGATCCGGACAGTCGATCGCGCCTTTGAGCAGCATCAGGAAATCCGGAATGACTTCTTTTATATTGTCCGCTACGAATACCTGATTGTTGTAAAGCTTGATCATGCCCTCGTTCGCGGTGAACTCGTTCTTGAGCTTCGGGAAATACAGTATGCCCTTCAGATTAAAGGGGTATTCCGCGTTCAGATGGATCCAGAACAAAGGCTCGTCGTAAACGTGGAACACCTTGCGGTAAAATTCCTTATACTCATCCTCCGTGCATTCGGTAGGCTTTTTGGACCAGAGAGGATGGGTGTCGTTGATCTGGACGGGTTCCGCCGGGACCTCCACCTGCTCATCCTTATCCTCGCCTTCGCCGCCCTTGGGCACCTTTACGGTCTTTCCTGCTACATCCAGGAAGATGGGAGTGGGCATGAAAGAGCAGTATTTATCGAGCGTCTCACGCACGGTGTACTCTTCGAGGAATTCTTTGGAATCCTCTGCAAGCTTCATCGTAACTGTGGTGCCGCGCTGCGTTCTTTCCGAAGGGGTGAGGGTGTATTCCATACCATCCTCGCTCTCCCAGCGGACAGCCTTCGCGCCTTCCGAATAGGAGAGAGTATCGATCGTTACGCGCTCCGATACCATGAAGCTGGAATAGAAGCCAAGACCGAAATGGCCGATGATGCCGTTCTTTCCGCCTTCTTCATCCTTGTATTTTTCGAGGAACTCCTCAGCACCGGAAAAGGCGACCTGGGAAATGTATTTTACGACTTCTTCCTCCGTCATACCTATGCCGTTATCGGTGACGGAGAGTGTGCCGTTCTCTTTGTCGATGTGTACGGTCACTTTGTATTCATCTGCGGCGGCTTCACCCGTGCGCACAAGGGCAGAGTATTTCGCTATGGCATCACAGCCGTTGGATACGATCTCGCGCAGGAAGATATCCTTATCCGAATACAGCCACTTCTTTATGATGGGCATCATGTTTTTCGCGTTGATCGAAATGGTTCCCTTGTTATCCATAAAAACACCTCCGGATGCTTTTGCATATATCATTTATCGGTATTTTATCGCGGCAGACAGACAATGTCAATAGAAAATTGGCACTCAAACAAAAAGAGTGCTAACAATTTGCATTTGCGCCACAATCTGATCGATCCCGTCATGGTTATGTGAGGATCGGGTTTCATCCAATGGTATGCCCGATTGTATGAGGATTAAGTTTCGCTCTATGGAGTTGCGCAATCCGGCTATTAGAGGTATAATAATCGTAATTGCGTTTAACCGCTATGAAAGGGAGATATACATCATGACCAGAAGATTCATCAAGCTCATGGCCCTTGTATGCGTCATCGCGCTGACGCTTACGGGCTGCAACCTGATCCGCGTGGATGAAAAGGCAGATCTTGCCTCTGTGGTAGCCAGCTTCAAGGGCGGTACCGTTACCAAGGGCGAAGTGATAGATACCTATAATAATACACTTGCGTATTACAATAACCTTTCTGCGTATTACGGCGTGCAGGTCTCCACGGATGGCGTCCTGGAAAATGTTGTGGAACACAAGGTAAGGGAAAAGGTCCTCGCCAATAAAGCGCAGGAGCTCGGAATCGCAGCTCTTTCCGAAGAGCAGGAAACAGCCGTAAAGGAAGAATCGGATACCGAGTTTGAGGATGCTGTCCAGAGCTGTTGGTCCCAATATGCGGAGGAAGGCCTCACGGATGAAGAGATCCGTGCCGCGATCGAAAAGTATCTTGCGGATGACCGCCATGTGACAAAGCAGATGGTGATCGATGAGCATGTACAGGAACAGATCGAATCCAACCTGACGCAATACGTTTATGCAGGCGTAAAGGTGCTGCCTGAGGAGATCCAGGACAAGTTCAATGAGCTCGTTGCCGCGGATGAGAGCAGCTATGCAGATATTGCCGCCTTCGAAAATGCCGTGACGAATGGCACAAAGATCTATTGGATGCCGGAAGGATATCGTACGGTAAAACAGATCCTGCTCCTCTTTACGGATGAGCAGAGAGAAGTACTTTCCGATCTCAAAGCCAAGATAACGAATGCCGAGACGAGTATCGATGAGATAACCTCCAAGATCGAAGCCGGTGAAGTCCCTGAAGAAGTCGAGGGTGAAGAGACCGTATCCTATGAAGACCAGCTGGCGGCTCTGAAGGAAGAGCTGGAAGGCTATAAAACCGATTTGACTGCCGAGACCGAAAAGTATGCTGCAGAGCTCCAGGAGAGGGTCGATGAGATCCTGGCAAAGATCTCTGAGGATGAAGACCTTACGGATGAGGATTTTGACGCATTAGTAGCCGAATATGGCGAGGACAACGGCATGAAGACCGAACCCGGCATGACGCAGGGCTATTATGTCTCTGCCAATTCCACCGTGTGGCTGAAGGAATTTACGGATGCTTCCATGGCCCTCAAGGAGATAGGTGATGTCTCTGAACCCTTCACAAGCATCTATGGCGTACATATCGTCCGCTACTACAGCGATGTGCCTGCCGGCGCCGTGTCTTATGACAGTGTCTCTTCCGATCTGGAGACTGAGGTCCTCACAGAAAAGCAGCAGAAAGAGTTTGATGACCAGGTCGCAGCCTGGATCACCGAAGCGGACGTCAAGTATGACTACTCTTCGATGGCGCAGGGTTGATGCTGCTCAATCGGGATTAACAATAAGAAACCGGCCGTTCCCTTCGGGAGCGGCCGGCGCTTTTTTGTTAACTTCCTTAAGAGGTCAGCGTTTTTTATTCCAATTCAACGGCAACGGGATAATGATCGCTGAGGTAAAGACCTCCTTTGGTATCGGTCCATTTTTCTCTGGATAGGATATTCCAGCTGCCTTTGCCGAAAATGTAATCGATCTGTTCTCCGTCCGGGCGCCTTCCGTAATCGTGGAAAGTGCAGCCCATGTCCTTTGTCAGATCTGTCCAGGCGGGGAATGAGGAGAACACACTGAGTTCCCTTCCGCCGGGGGCGGCATTGAAATCCCCGCAAAGGAGCATAGGCACATCCGGGAAGAACTCTGTGTTCTCGAGTCTTGTAAGGACCTGCCTGAGACTGATCACGCGCACCTCTTCGCTGACATGGTCGAGGTGTGTGTTTGTCAGGCGAAATACCTTGCCGGAAACGGTATCACGCAGTAAGGCTTCTGTCGCGCAGCGCGGGCAGTGGCTCTGGCCCTCATATCGCGTGCCGGGAAGAAAAGGCGTTTCACTCAGCCAGTAGGTACGCATTTCGATCAGATCAAAACGGTCTTTTTTGAAGGCTACTGTCATCTGCTCTCCATCAAGCTCTGCGCCTCTGCCTATGCCTATTACCGTATGAGCGGGGAGCATATGGCGTATATCAACGGCGACATGGGGGAGGACTTCCTGGAAGCAAACGATATCAGGGTCCTTTGCTCGCAGGGTCTCTTCAATAAATGGAGACCTGAATTCATAATTGTTTTCCCCGTCTCTTTTGCAATCGACGCGGATATTGTAGGTAACAAGCTTCATATCGATCACTCCCTGTTGGTCAATCCTTCTTCGATAAGGTATAGCTGACCAGGAATCCAAGGGCTATGCACAAGGCGCTTACCAGGTAGCCGATCAGGCCGATGGCCGCGAAATCTGCATCGATCTTCGCAATGACGGCTGCGGGAGAAGCGGCCATAAGGCCGATCATGCATAGGTATGTGCTGTTGGGGTATTTATCGAGCAGCTTGCGTATCGCCTTTGCGACCAGAACGATGCCTATGGCGGCCCCGATGAGGAACGGGATGAAAACAAGCAGGTTCTCGCCGATCGCGGCCCAGTTGAGCGTGCCAAAGCCCTTGGCGAGCTGTGTCAGGCGGTCTGTGATCTCGTGATAATAGCCGAGTATCAGCATGAGTGCCGAACCGCTTATGCCGGGGATGATCATCGTAGCTGCCGCAAGGAAGCCGAGCACGATCGTGAGAAGGAAGTGCAGAACGCTGGGCGCAAGTGAATTGCTCGCTGTCGTCGAACGGCTGAGGAACAGCATGACTACGACTACGGCGACCGCCGCAAGGAAGGCTGTGATATTTCCCCAGGTGATCTTTTTCCTGTTCACTTTACGCCAGATCATCGGTATACCGCCTATGATAAGGCCAATGAAAACACAGGAGGTCTGGAAAGGATAAGCTTTGAGCGCGAACTTGAAGATAAATGCGAACAGGAATATGCCTGCGAGCAGGCCTGCCGCAAAGGGGAGGATCCGGGGCAGCACGCTTTTCCTTTCGGACTTTTTGCCGGATATCAGCAGCATCAGGTCTTCGTAAAGCCCCATGGACATGATCATGCTGCCGGCGCTGACGCCGGGAATCATAACAGCCATTCCGCAGACGATGCCTTTGAGGATAAGGATCAGAAGATTCATATGTATTTACCTCCGTATGTTTTCAATAGATCAGGTGCCTGTCGTCAAAAACGCTCAGCTGTTCGCCTTCGTCCTGCTCCCAGCGCGTCCGTACGCGCCGGAAGTCGATCCCGGCGGTATCTGCGACGGCTACCGCACCTCGTTCGATCAGGGGCTTATTGCCGGTGAACAGATCCGTATCCCAGCAGTAGAGCCGGTCCGTATACCGGTTCTTCAAGGCCTCAGATGCGCCTTCCCAGGTATCGCCGCGTTTGAACTCACATCCGATCAGGCAGGCGACGGTACCGGTGGCATATAAGCATTTGCTCCTGGCTCTCGCAAAGGAAGAACGCACGGGAGACAGGGGATGTACGATCGAAAGCACGGCTGCCCTCCGTTCGTTGATCATATCTCTCAGCGTACCGCCTGCGAGTACCTCGTCAAAGCCTCCCGGGAGCCAGGCGATGAGCTTGCCTCCGCTTTTCAGCAGGATGCTTTCCGCCGTACGGTCGAGCCCGGAAGTGGCCCCTGTCGCGATGGTGATGGATGAGGTGAGAGCAGCATCCATGAGCTTTCGTGTTTCAGCTTCGGAAGCGGCATTGCCCGGGACGCTTCCAATGAAGGAAAGCACTGGCTCGTGAAAGAGGTTCATATTGCCGGATACATACAATACCGGTGGTGCAAGTTGGCCAAGTCTCTCAGTCAGCCTTGTTGGGTATCGATTGTCCGCGCATGTGACGATGCCGATATCGTTTTTGTCATAGGAATCAAGCTCATATGAGAGGGATACCATACGCTCCATCAATACGAGTATGCGGTGGGCTTCCTGCTCCGTGATCTCGAGAGAGGCCATGAGCTCTCCCACACTTCTGCCGAGGAGCCATTCCGGCGTCTTATGCAGATGCGTACGCAGCCTGTATGCGAGGGAATAGTACTCCTGCGGGCTGAGCGGATCAAAAAGCTCCTGTCTCGTGGCCGACATGCGGCAGCAAAGCAGCATGATGGCAAGAGAATCATTGTTTCGCGCCATAACGGGCCTCCGAATATTTTTGTGGTATACAGTATACCACAAAATATCGCGCAGCACACGGCAAGTGACATATTCTTTGCAAATTCTTTCCGATAATATTGCAAAAGAGCGACATAAAAAGAGCCGCTCAAGAGAAGGAGCAGCTCTTACATTATCGCACTGTCAGGTTGATCCGCAATTGCGCTCACTGTACCATGAAACGTACCATCTTCCGCATAGTTGCCTTGCCGCTTGCAATAGTGTATCCACCTGGGAAAAGCCGTACAATGGACTGCCTGATGCTTTTTTCAGTCCGCGTAAAACAATCCTTCGAAAAGCTCGCCTGTTTCGACCTTTTCCCCGTTTACAATACAGCTCCAGCCGCCGATATCTGTGCGGAACCAGCCGCCCTGCGCGTCGTAATTCCAGTCGCTTTCGACTCTTTCGATGTACAGCCATTCGATATCATCCGAAGCAGCGAGGATGGCCTGCTCACCGGCTTTGATACCGGAGCAAACGGCCGGATTCGTGATGCTGACCTGAAGATCGATATCCCTTGTCACTGTGACCAGCGTACCCATTGCGTACACGCTGCGCGGTACCTCGTTCACGCTGACCGAGCGTGAAAAGTAACGGTCATCTTCGTCGAAGAAGCCTTTGTTGGTGATCACGTAATCACAGGGCCTGCTCCAGGTCTGCAGGTAGAAGGAACGCACGATCCCCGTAAATGTGTTTTGCCCGGTAACGGTAAGATCCCAGGGCATGGTGGCGATCGTCCCGGCAGGGGATAGATCTCCGTCCATGTAAGAGTAGAAATAGGTCGTATCATCAGAGCTCATGCCGTAATCGCTGATAAGTATGAGGCAGTCATCGGTATAAGGACTCATTTTGACGGCGTGCAGGCGTCCGGTCAGGTCATCGCCTTTGCCGTCCAGTGTGATGCTTCCTATCGTTAAGGTGAACATGGATTCATAATCGACCATATATGTTTCGAAGCTGATCTTTTCGGGGATAGAATCACCATCCAGATCGTATACATCTCCGTCGAAGAGTTCGATGATCTGCCCGACCGGAATTGTATCTGCCGGATCGGCGTATGCTGGCAGCAATGCTGCCATCAGGCAGAATATCAGAAGCACCGTAATTGTGTTTTTTTTCATCAGATATACCTCCTGCGTCATTTGTGTACCTGCTTTATTTGACGGGATTGATTATAGCATGGTTGCAATACCGGGGCAATATGCGTTATTCCACATAAAAGCCAATATTAATCCTTTGACGAATCTCATGAGCATGTGTATAATAGAGGCGTGGGTTTATTTCCATAATGAATTGATGGGAGGGTCTTTCTATGGTTCATGTGATTATGGGAAGAAAAGGCACGGGCAAGACCAAAAGGCTTATCGATATGGCGAATGATTCCCTCAAGACCGAGGGCGGCTATGTTGTTTTTCTGGATGATGACAAGCGTTATATGTATGACCTCAGGCATGAG
>DBXA01000156.1:12421-15653 GCA_002309235.1 Christensenella sp. UBA1224
ATCGCGGGCATGATCAGCGTCAATTATGATATCACACTTATCTTCGTCGATGCCTTCAAAAAACTTGTCAATGTCGATCTGAACACACTTGAACCTCTGTTCGTCCATCTCAATGCACTTTGTGAAGCCCGTAATGTGAAGATGGTCCTTAGCGTCAGTGCGGATGAATCTGAGCTTCCGGAATTCATAACCAGACTTGCGATCTGATATGCAGATCTATACTAATGAAATAAGAGGTAATGCAGAATGTTCAGGATCCCGTTTGCCTGTCAGATGTTCTCGGTCCATAAAACCTTGGCTGATGATTTTGAGGGTACTGTCCGTGCGGTCGCGAAGGCCGGTTACACAGGTGTAGAGTTTTTCGGAGGCCTTGCAAGGCCTGCCGCGCAGGTAAAAGCTATCCTGGAGGAGACCGGTTTAGAGATTGTAGGCTGGCATTCTTCCGTGGATGATTTCAGCGAAGAAAATTATGCGAAGACGGTTGCCTACCATAAGGAGCTTGGCAATAAGAGCGTTGTTATCCCCGGCCTTCCGAAGGAGATGACTTCTTCCGCGGCAGCCTGGCATAAGACAGCGGAGTTTTTCACAAAGCTTGCCGCGAAGCTTGCTGATGAAGGCATGTGGACAGGTTACCATAACCATTTCACGGAATTTACGCCGGTAGATGGCGAGATACCGTGGGATATCCTGGCTTCAGAGACGCCGGCTGCCTTTGCCCTGCAGATCGATAACGGAAATGCCATGCACGGCGGGGCAGATCCGATGGTATGGCTCAAAAAATATCCGGGCCGAGCGAGGACTTTCCACTTTAAGCCCCATTCCGCTGTAAAAGGTTTCGATGTAACGCCCGGTGTGGATGACGATATCCCGTGGCAGGAGACTGTCGATGAGCTCATCCGGCAAGGCGCTACCGAATGGGTGATCGCGGAGTACGAAACAGAAGCCCTTTATTCAGAAGTCGAGGGTGTCAAGGTCTGCTACGATAATCTCAGCAAATTCCTGAAGTGATCAGGGCCGCTGCGGCGCAGGCGTCGTCTGCGCCGTTTTCTTATCAATGGGAGGATAGTATATATGGCAGGGTTCTGTTTTTCCTCACTGAAGGATATCTATGCGGCATGCCCCGCTATGCCCTCTGCGGGGGATATATCGGTACTTGCGAAGCCCGTAAGGGTTTCAGGCAGGACGATAAAAAACGCGATAGCGGTCCAGCCCATGGAAGGCTGCGACGGAACGTCGTCAGGAGCGCCGGATGAGCTGACCTTCAGGCGCTATAAGCGCTTTTCCGCCGGCGGAGCGGGCCTCCTTTGGATGGAGGCTGTGTCCGTAACGCCGGAGGCGCGGGCAAACCCGAGACAGCTTATGCTCACAGAGGAAAACAAGGACGTTTTCAGCCGATTGCTCGATGAAGTGCGCAAAGAGGCTGTCAAGGCCGGTGAAGAGCCGCCGCTTGTGATAGCACAGCTCACGCATTCGGGCAGATGGTCACGCCCTGTCGATCAGCCTGCCCCTGTCAGGGCGTGGAAAAGCGCTGTTCTGGACCCGCACCAGCATCTCCCGGAGGATTATCCCATCGCGACAGACGAGTATCTTGAAGCCCTGCCGGAGAAATTCGCCTGCTCCGCCAGGCTTGCACGGGAAGCCGGTTTTGACGGCGTGGATGTGAAGGCCTGCCATCTTTATTTGTACAGTGAGCTTCTCGGCGCCTTTGAAAGGCCCGGGAGGTATGGCGGCAGCTTTGAAAACAGGACAAAGCTGTACCTGGACAGCGTAGACGCGGCGCGCAGCGAGCTGGGCAGCATGATACTCGCTACAAGGCTGAACGCCTATGACGGCAGCGCCGCCGGCTGGGGCGTCGGAGAGGATGGGGAACCGGATCTGACGGAACCGCTGATGCTCATCGACAAGCTCCGCGGAAAAGGTGTGAGCCTGTTCAATATAACCATGGGTACACCTTATTTTAATCCCCATGTGAACCGTCCCTATAACAGGGGAGGTTATATCCCTCCGGAGGAACCCATCAAGGGCGTTGCCAGACTTCTCAATGGCTGCGCGGCAGTGCAGAAGCATGTCCCGGATGCCGTATGCCTGGCAACGGGCTTCAGCTACCTGCGGGAATACGCGCCTTTTGTAGCGGCAGGTATGGCAGAACGGGGGGAGGCGAAGCTCTTCGGCTTTGGGCGCGGCGCCTTTGCCTATCCGGAGCTTGCGAGGGATATCTGCCTGCACGGCGGCATGAAGCATGAAAAGTGCTGTGTGACCTGCTCTCTGTGTACGGCCATCATGCGCGCCGGCGGTAGGACGGGTTGCCCTGTGCATGATACGGAGGTATATCTTCCGGAGTACAGAAGAGTGATAAAGAAATAGGTGATTGGAATATGCTGAAGACAGCTTTGGTCACAGGGGGTAGCCGCGGTATAGGCAGGGGCATCGCGGAAAGGCTCCTTTCAGAAGGATACCGCGTAGCCATTACATCGAGATCGGAAGCGGATGAAGATGCAAGGGAAAGGTTCCTCTGTATTCGTGCGGATAACTCCATAACGGAGGACAGGGAGCGCTGCGTCGAAACCTGTATCCGCGAAATGGGAGGGATAGGCCTCCTTGTCAACAATGCGGGAGTGGCTCCGAATGTTAGGGCGGATCTTCTGGATATGAGCGAAGGGTCCATGCGCCGTCTTATCGAAATCAACCTCATGGGGCCGTTTTTTCTGACACAGGCGGTAGCACGCCATATGATCTCACGGGGTGATGGGACTATCATCAATATTACAAGCTGCTCCGCGTACGCGGTCTCTACGAACAGGGGAGAGTACTGCATTTCAAAGGCAGCTCTGGCTATGGCAACGCAGCTGTATGCCGTCAGACTGGCCGAATACGGTATCCCCGTATACGAGATAAGGCCAGGCATCATCGCTACGGATATGACGAGCGGCGTAAAGGAAAAGTACGATAGGCTCATAGCCGGCGGCGTGACGCCGATCAAACGCTGGGGCACGCCTTCTGATGTGGCGGATGCTGTAAGCGTTCTTGCGGGAGGCAAGCTGCCCTTCTGCACGGGAGACGTGCTGAATGTGGACGGCGGTTTCCACCTGACAAGGTTATGACAGGTTTAGGATAAAATGATAATAACCGCATCATGCGGGTGAACGGAGGATACAAAAATGGCAAACAAGTATGAGGGAACACAGACCGAAAAGAACCTGCAGGCCGCTTTTGCGGGAGAGAGCCAGGCGCG
>DBXA01000156.1:15706-22030 GCA_002309235.1 Christensenella sp. UBA1224
GCCAAAATGTGGTTCAAGGAGCTCGGCGGGATCGGAAATACCGCAGAGAATCTTGGCGCGGCGGCAGACGGTGAAAACTTCGAATGGACCGATATGTACGCAGGCTTTGCGGAGACGGCTGAAAAGGAAGGCTTTGCCGAACTGGCTGCCAAATTCAGGGCAGTAGCGGCTATCGAGAAGCACCATGAAGAACGTTACCGCGCGCTTTTGAAGAACGTGGAGACCGCTCAGGTCTTCGAAAAGAGCGAAGTCAAGGTATGGGAATGCCGCAACTGCGGGCATATCATCGTTGGCACAAAGGCACCAGATGTCTGCCCTGTATGCGCGCATCCCAGGAGCTATTTCGAGGTTAGCGCCGAAAATTATTAAGCCGGTCAGGTCACTTTCACAATGGGGCTGTCCTTTGGCGCAGCCCCTTGCTTTATGTTCTTTTATTGCCGCAATGTATATGGGGGAAGAAAAATGCTGAGCACTTATTCCGGCAAGAAGATATATCACGGGGAGATGCATGAACACTCCGCATCCGGCGGTACGAGCGACGGTAAGATGACGCTTGCCGAGTGGAACGCCTTCCGCGAAGAAAACGGTCTTGATTTTATCGCCATACTGGACCACAGGCAGGTACGCCACATGTATCTGCCGGAATACGATGCCTCTCATTCCATATACGGGACCGAGCCCGGAACGTATATTACGGATGCCGATGCCGAAGAGAGATCCATGCATTATAATATGCTATTTCCGGAAAGGGAAGATCTGGAGGAACTCCTTTCTGAGTTCCCGGAATATGAATTCACGGGCGGCATCGAAGGGCATTTTGTCTATCCGAAATTCACGCGTGAACGCTTTGCGGAGCTTATCAAAGCTGTACGGGCGAGGGGCGGTATGTTCGTCCATCCACATCCGAAGCAGCTGATGCGCGCGGACGATTGTGAGCAATACGCAATTTGCGATAAGATCGGCCTGGAAACGATCTATATCAGCTATGATTCGCAGGAAACGAAGGATAATTACGCACTTTGGAAGGAACTGTTGTGCCGCGGCCGTATCGTATGGGCGTGTGCCGGCACGGATTCCCATGGGAAGGGGCCGGATACGAAGGCGCTGACGAGTGTATATTCTGACGGGAGCGGGTCCGCTGCCTGGTTGAAGGAGCTTTCACGCGGTAATTTCGCCTGCGGTCCTGTCGGCATTCAGATGGAGATCGGTTCCTGCCCAATGGGCGGCAGTGTCAGATACGAAAAAGGGAATATCATGCACCTGCGTTTGGGTGATACCTATCAGCCTGAGATGGGGAAATCTCTCATGCTCAATGTGATCGAGGGCCATGACGGTATCGAGGAGACGATCCTCTCGGAACCATATGAATCAAGCGATATTGTTGAAAAAGAGATAAAAGTCGGCCTGTCTGATCACTTGAGGGCAGAGCTCTTATATGGTGAGTGTATATACGGCATAGGAAATCCGATCTGGAATATCCGGCAGTAAGAAAAAGAAAAGGCTGTTCTTCACGTCCGATCTTTCGGCGGGAGGAACAGCCTTTCTTTGTATGGCCTATTTCTTGTGCTTTTCCAGTTCTTCTTTTGCTATTTCGATATATCTGTGTACCTTTTCGGGGGTGATGTTGTTGCAGTAGACATCTCTGCAGGCGATCTCCAGCGTGCAGCCCTTGGCCGCTTCCACTGTCTCCTGGAAATGCTTGTGTACGCCTTCCTCATCGAGCGTAGTGCCGACGCCAAGGAAATTTGGTGACGGCTTGCGCAGGAAAACGGTCTTGCGGCCTGCCAGTCTCTCTCCCATGAATGGCTGGTTGCACCAGGCGGAAATGGATACCTTGCGCATGTTTTCAAAACTGTCCAGCCCGCCGTCCCACAATTCATGAACGGCTTCACAGCAGCCGTAGGAGAGAAGGCCGAACATGGATGATATCTTTTTATAGTAGGGGATAGCAAACTCGCGATACATCTTGGGCGATACGCCGCTCGTCTCCTGGGAATCCATATAGAGCCACATCTGCTTCATGGGCAGCCCTACTCCCTCTGCGGGCAGGTCATCTGTGAAGCAATAGGAGCCCTGTGCCAGGTGCTCATCTCTTGCGGCTGCGCGGTATACCCCTTTTTCCTCGAGCATCGTGAAGTACTTTACATAATCGTCTGAGAGCATCTCCATCATCTTGTGGAACAGCTCCGGATAATCGAACATGCTGCAGAACATATCATCCATATGCATCAAATGGACGATGTTCTGCGTTGGAACGCAGTACATGGAACAGCCGCCCCAAACGACAGGCAGTATATCGCCGAAAAGCTCCTGCATATCCGCCAGGCGCTGCGCGTGCCTTTCAAAATCCACACCGTAAACAGAGGGGCCGAGCACGTGGAAATCGTCTTCCAGATCCCTTAAGTAAGGATCAAAGGAATAGGCGACGCCGTTTTCTTCGTTATGCCTGCGTTCCTTGAGCCCGAAGGGAAGGAAATGGCCGTGCAAAGGGACATTGAGACGCGAGGGGACGAGTGTATCATCCTCGAACAGTTCAAAGTTAACCATGTTGGAAAGGAGCATCTTTTCAAGACCGCGGGCTTCTTCTCCTTCGCATTTCATGAGGGGAGGAAGGATGTCATCCTGAAAGGTGCCAAGCTCGATCCGGATCATCGGCCTTGAATCCTTATCGAAGCGGCCGTGCTTCATCCAGTCCTCCCAAAGCGCCTTGTTTCTTTCTGTTGCTGCGAGCTCTGCCTGTTTTTTTGCGAGATCACGCAGTATAAGCCTGTCTTTTTCCGATATCTGCATGGTTGTTTCCTCCTGATGACACTGTACATATACATGATTATACAATCCCGAAGAGAAAAAGGCAATCGTGCGGCGTGTCATGCTAATGATAAATAATCGTTTACGCGGTTGACACGATACCTTTCCTTTATATAAAATAAAACCCGACCGATCTGAAGATCGACACCGGACGGAGATGAGCTTTGTGACGAATATGGTCGAAACCTTCGGTTCCATGGTTTTTGACAGGGATGTTATGAAACAGCGGCTGAAACCGCGTGCCTATGATAAGCTGAAGGCTGCCCTGGCTTCCGGCGGTTCCATGAGCCGCGAACTGGCCGATGAAGTGGCGGATGCCATGAAGGATTGGGCAATCGAGCATGGTGCCACGCATTATACCCATTGGTTCCAGCCTATGACCGGGGTCACGGCAGAGAAGCACGAAGCTTTCCTCGCACCGTCCCGCGGCGGTGTCATACTGGAATTTTCCGGTAAGGAGCTCATAAAGGGAGAACCGGATGCGTCTTCTTTTCCATCGGGCGGTCTGCGCGCTACCTTTGAAGCGCGCGGCTACACGGCATGGGATCCGACCAGTTTCGCCTTCATCAAGGATGGGACGCTCTGCATCCCAACGGCTTTTTGCTCCTATACGGGTGAAGCATTGGATAAAAAAACGCCTCTTCTCAGGTCCATGGACGCATTGAACGTACAGGCTTTGCGCATATTGAATCTTTTTGGCCGTAACGCCAGGCATGTGGATACAATGGTTGGCGCTGAGCAGGAATACTTCCTGGTCGATGCTGCCGCTTATGAAAAAAGGCCGGATCTCGTCTATACAGGGCGTACTCTTTTCGGGGCAAAGCCGCCAAAGGGGCAGGAACTGGACGATCATTACTTCGGCGCCTTGAAGCCCCGTGTCTATTCCTATATGCGGGATCTGGATGAGGAACTCTGGAAGCTCGGCGTCCTCGCAAAAACGGAGCATAATGAGACTGCACCCGCGCAGCATGAGCTGGCGCCTGTTTATACCACCTCCAATATCGCAACGGATAATAATCAGCTGACCATGGAGATGATGAAGCGCATCGCCGCGGACCATAAGATGGCCTGCCTTCTGCACGAAAAACCGTTTGAAGGCGTGAACGGATCCGGTAAGCACAACAACTGGTCAATCCAGACCAATACAGGAATCAACCTCCTCGATCCCGGAAAGCATCCGGCAGAGAACATCAGATTCCTCGTATTCCTTATGGCAGTTATCTCAGCGGTTGACGAATATGCCGATATCCTCAGGGTATCAGTTGCTTCCGCAGGAAACGACCACCGTCTCGGAGCAAACGAAGCACCGCCGGCAATCATTTCAGTATTCGTCGGAGATGAGCTCGCAGGAGTTCTCAAGTCCATCGAAGAAGGCAAAGAGTTTAACGGCGTCGGAAAAACCCAGATGGAGATGGGCGCGGAAGTTCTTCCCCACATCATGAGAGACACCACCGACAGAAACCGTACTTCACCTTTCGCATTCACCGGAAACAAATTCGAGTTCCGTATGCCCGGATCGGCAATCTCCGTAGCAAACGCAAACATCGTACTCAACACCGCGGTTGCCGAATCACTTGAGAGAATATACGAAAAGCTTAAGGATGTTCCTTCGGATAAGCTCGACGAAGAGATCCACGCACTGTTAAAGAAGCTTCTCGACGAGCATAAGAGAGTAATCTTCAACGGAAACGGATATACGGACGAGTGGGTTGAAGAAGCTGAAAAGAGAGGTCTTGATAACCTTAAGAGCCTTCCCGCAGCAATGCCCAGATGGATCTCCGAAAAGAGCATCGATCTCTTTACAAAGCATAAGATCTTCACCAAGGAAGAGATCTTCTCAAGATACGAAATCCTTTTGGAGAACTACTCAAAGACGATCCACATCGAGTCACTTACACTCCAGGAGATGGTAAGAAAAGACTTCATGGACGGACTTATCGGATACCAGAGTGCCGTTGCAGAGGAAGCAGGAAAGAAGAAAGCCCTTATTCCCGATCTGAACTGTGCACTTGAAACACATATCACCCAGAAGCTTGATTGTCTCTCCGCAAAGATCCTCAAGGCCCTCGACAGACTCGCAGAGGATACCGAAGCAGCCGAGAAGAAGACAGACGCGCTCGAGTGCGCAGCTTTCTATCAGGAGACCGTTCTCAGCGATATGGAAGTTCTCCGCTCCTATGTTGACATTGCAGAGAGCATGATCCCTGAGAGTTTCCTTCCCTACCCGACATACGGAGAGATGCTTTTCTCTTTAAGATAATAAACAAATTTTTCGCCTGCTCCACAGGGGCAGGCGGATGAGGTTATCACGAAATGATGAATTATGATCTTGAACACGATGCCTGCGGCATCGGCCTTATAGTAAATATCGACGGAACAAAGGATTACCGCGTACTCGACGATGCTCTTACCATAGTTGAAAAGCTCGAGCACCGTGCCGGAAAAGACGCGACAGGCCAGGTCGGAGACGGTGTAGGTATCCTTCTTCAGATATCCCACGGCTTCTTCAAAAAAAGCTGTAAGGAATGCGGAATTAATTTACGCGAACAGGGCGACTACGGAGTCGGAATGTTCTTCCTTCCCCAGGACAAACTCAAGAGAACCTTCGCTATGCGCATGCTTGAAGTCATTGTCGAAAAAGAAGGGCTCAAGTTCCTTGGCTGGAGAGAGGTTCCCGTAAAGAAGGACATACTCGGAAAAGCCGCTCTCGACTGCATGCCTTATATTGCCCAGTGTTTTGTTGACAGACCCGCGGATTTGGAAAAAGGATATGAATTCGACAGACGTCTCTACGTTATCAGGCGTGAGTTCGAGCAGAGTTCGGAAGATACATATATCTGCTCATTCTCCTCAAGGACAATAGTCTATAAGGGAATGTTCCTCGTAGGACAGCTCAGGGCATTCTATGATGACCTCAGAAGCAGGGAAAATAAAACCGCGATCGCCCTTGTGCACTCAAGATTCTCAACAAATACAACCCCCTCTTGGAATCGTGCACATCCCTACAGGATGATCGCTCATAATGGCGAGATCAATACGATCCGTGGTAACGCGGACCGTATGCTCGCGCGTCAGGAGACTATGACTCCGGCATTCGGCGAAAAGGATGCGGACAAGATATTCCCCGTAATATCAAATTCCGGATCTGATTCGGCAATGCTCGACAATACGCTTGAATTCCTGTATATGAACGGGATAGACCTTCCTCTCGCAATGATGATCACGATTCCAGAGCCTTGGAAACACAATCATTTCATGAAGCAGGAGAGAAAGGATTTTTACCACTACTACGCTACTATGATGGAGCCCTGGGACGGCCCCGCGGCNNCCGACGGCGAAGTAGTCGGTGCGACTCTCGACAGAAACGGACTCAGACCTTCCCGCTATTACGTTACGGATGACGGAAGACTGATCCTCAGCTCGGAAGTCGGAGTGCTTGATATTCCCGCAGAACACATTGTAAAAAAATCACGTCTTTCACCCGGAAGAATCCTTCTTGTCGACACAAATCAGAAG
>DBXA01000005.1 GCA_002309235.1 Christensenella sp. UBA1224
CATTCGATATTCCAGTCCGGCGTAGGAACCGCCATCGCTGCGGAGATCATAGAGGCATGCAAGTATGCCCGCACCTCTGCTCCGTATGAAGGAACGAAATATCACGGCCATTTCAGCGACTCCGAGGTCCGTACCCTTGGCGTGCCGCTCGTTACCGGTGAGATCCCCGGATTCGTGGTCATGATCGGATCCGCTCCTTCTGACGAGGAAGCTGTGGAAACAGTTAAGGGATATCAGAGCAAAGGTATCTTCGTGTTCCTCCTGGGCGGGATAATCGACCAGCTGGAGCGCTCCGGTGTCACCATGAACTATGGCGTGCGAATCGTTCCGGTAGGACCCGAGATCTGGGGAGTGGGGCATATCATATCTCTGGTAGTGCGCGCTGCCATGATCTTCGGCGCTGTTGAGCCGGGCGACTGTGACTCCTTCCATAAGTACACATTCGAACGCATCAATGCATTCGTTAACGCATACAAGCCGGTAGCCGATATAGTAGTCGCATGCGGAGCAGGAGCGATCAAACTCGGGTTCCCGGTCATCACCAACGATACCGATGATATGTGGGCTATTCCGAAGTCCCTGATCATAAATGAGAACACTAAGGACTGGATCGATACCTCACTTGAAGCCAGAGGCATCAAGCTCAAGGTCACGAACATCGATATACCTGTTGCCTTCTCAAACGCTTTCGAGGGCGAGATCATACGCCGCGGTGACATGCAGGTCGAGATCGATGGCTCCAGAGTGGACTGCTTCGAACTGGTCAGGACAGCAGACGCCTCTGCCATTGAAGACCATAAGATCGAGATGATCGGACCGGATCTTGACGATATACCCGTGGGCAGCAGGATATCCGCCTCATATACCGTTGAGGTTGCCGGAAAGAACATGCAGACCGACTTCGAATCGGTGATCGAGAGAAAGATCCATCAGTTCCTCAACTGCATTGAAGGAGTTATGCATACCGGCCAGCGCGATATGATACGTGTCCGCATCTCCAAAGCAGACTATGAAGCAGGATTCCGTCTCAGACATCTCGGTGAAGTGCTTTATGCAAAGATAAAGAGCGAGTTTGAAGCCGTAGTCGACAAGTGCCAGGTCAGGATCGTCGTTGATGCTGATATGAACAAGGAACTGAGAGAAAAGGCAAATGTTATCTTCAATGCCCGTGATGCCCGTCTGAAATCTCTTACCGATGAATCGGTACCGGTATTCTACAGCTGCATCATGTGTCAGTCCTTCTCTCCCAGCCATGTGTGCGTGGTCACGCCGGAGCGCCTCGGACTCTGCGGAGCAGTGTCATGGCTGGACGCCAAAGCTACTTATGAACTGGATCCCAACGGCCCGTGCAGGGTGGTGACGAAGGAAAGGTGCCTTGATGAGGTCACCGGACGTTTCGAAGATGTGGATGAGGCTGTTTTCCAGCTCAGCCACGGTGCCCTTGAGCACGTAACGCTTTATTCGCTGCTCACCGATCCCATGACTTCCTGCGGGTGCTTCGAATGCATCTGCGGTGTCGAACCGGCCAGCGGCGGCGTAGTCATCACTACAAGAGAGCACGCAGGCATGACTCCTGCGGGAATGACCTTCTCGGAGATGGCATCATTTACAGGCGGCGGAGTACAGACTCCGGGATATATGGGACACGGAAAGCATTACATTGCTTCCCACAAATTCCTCAGGGCAGAGGGCGGCATCGGACGCATAGTATGGATGCCCAAAGCTCTTAAGGAACAGGTCCGTACCAAACTTGATGCTACAGCGAAAGACCTGTACGGAGTGGACGATTTCACGGACATGATCGCGGATGAGACAGTCTGTACCGACGATCTTGAAGCCCTCATGACGTTCCTGGCTGAGAAAGGTCACCCTGTGCTGGAGATGACAAATATCGCCGAACTGATGTAATAAGGATCTATAAAGGAGCTGAAACGCTTGCGTTCCCACCCGGAGCCGCAGCGCACAGCTCCTTTTTTATGTGATCCAGTACGGACCACAGAATGAGACGATGAAGCGCGGTGCATATAATTGCATTGAAGACTATGCAACAAACCTCAGAAACTGTGCTCATAAAAAGAAAACAGACAGAGAAAATTGTTATAATAATAAAAACTGAAAACATATGAAAGGTGAGATGTTTTGGACTGGAAGACGGTATTACTGCGTATAGTGCTGGCGGCAATAGCAGGCGGCGCGATAGGACTGGACAGGGAGAAGATCAGCCAGGCAGCCGGACTGAGGACATATATGGCAGTGACTGAAGCGGCTGCACTGACTGCTATGCTCGGCATATGGCTTAAGATAAGCATCGGTGATTCGGATGCTGCAAGACTGCCTGCTGCATTCATCAGCGGATTAGGGTTCCTCGGCGCCGGAGCGATATGGAAAGATGCGGATAATACCATCAAGGGACTTACCACAGCGGCAGGATTGCTTGCTTCATCGGTCACCGGGATCGCAATAGGCGCAGGATTCTATTTTGGAGCTGCCGTCAGTTTCACCGCTACCTTTATTGTCATCGTGTTTCTCAACGACAGCATAAAGCGGATGGAAAGAAGCCGTGAATCCGGCCGTCTGTACTGCGAGATGGATCGACGGGATGATCTTAAGGATCTTTTAAGCTGCATAGATTC
>DBXA01000072.1 GCA_002309235.1 Christensenella sp. UBA1224
TTTTCCGTATACTCTACGCCCTCGATATCTGCGGTGAGTTCGTCTACGGCCTTCAGGTATTCCGGTATGCTCTTGAACAGGGTGTTTTTGTTTTCCAATATATATTTTGCCTCTTTGGCGTTATCGGAGAGCAGCGCTTCTGCCATGCCGCAGAAGAAAGCGGCCGAATCCTTGAGCGCGCTTTTTTTATCGGCGATACGGTAATCGGCGCCGTGCGCCGTACCTTCCGCGCCGGAACCATGCGGGTGGACCGCCGGGAACACGCAGGAGATATCGCCCATATCCGTGCAGCCCGTCCCCCAGCCGTCGGTGCGGACATTTTCTTCGCCGACGATCGCGCACATGACGCGCCTGGTGAGTTCAAACATATTGGGGTCGTTGTTGACGGGGCAGTAACCGGGCCTGTCGATGATCTCCACCTTTGCTCCCATGGCGGCTGCAGAGGCGGCGATGGCGCGGTTAGCCTTTTTGTTGGCATCCTTCATAGCCGCAAGGGACGCGCCGCGGATATAGCTTTCCATAGTGATGCAGGCGGGGATCACATTGACGGCATCCGCCCTGCCTGTGATGATCGGATGCCAGCGGATATGGTCTTCATCCCGGAAGGTCTCGCGCAGGGCATTGACGGCGCTCATGCCCAGCTGCGCCGCGTACAACGCGTTGATGCCCTTGTGAGGGGCTCCGCCCGCGTGCGCGGCGGTGCCGCGGTATACGATCTGCTTCACGATGCAGCCGTTCTGCCCCGGGTTCAGGGAAAAGCTGTCCTTCCCGGCGCCCGTATGCAGCATGACGCACAGATCAACGCCGTCAAAGAAGCCCCTGTACATGAATTCCGGCTTTCCGCCGAAGTAACGGATAGTGCCATTTCTGCGCAGCTCCTCGCGCCAGCCGAGCTCCATCAGTTCCTCTGCCGGGACGAACATAAACCGTATCCTGCCGGAAAGCTTTTCCGTTCCGCCCTGCCTGAGCGCAGCGGCCGCGCCAAGCAGCGAGGCTGTCTGCGCGCAATGTCCGCAGGCATGGACCGCGCCTGTCTCCCTGTCGCAATCCGGGTGGTCCGTATTAGTGAGGGCATCGAGCTCCGCCATCAGCACGAGCACAGGGCCGGGCCGCCCCGTATCCAGATCCGCCGTAAAGCCCGGGATATCCCCCGCCTCGCGCAGCGTATAGCCCAGCTCTTCCATCTTCTCTTTCAGGTATCTGTGGGTCTTCCATTCTTTATAACCAGTTTCCGGATTTGCCCAAATAGTATCGCAGGCCTCCGACATGAGGCCGGCATTCGCCTCGATATAAGGCAGATAAGTATCGTACATGCTTGCTTCTCCTCGTATTTGGTTTCATCCCCCTTCATTATATGACAGCCAGGCACGGGTGTCAAAAAAAAGCGGGTCCGTTCTTTCGAACTTCTCCGCTTTTACCGGCAGCCGCCTTTGTATCTTTCGCCTTACAGGCTTACCTTCTTTTCCAGCAGCCAGGCGCTCCCGAACAGGGATATGAGTATCAGCGCCAGGCTGATCGCTATGGACGGCAGCATTGCCCGGATAAGGCTGCCTGTATCGGTTATGATCGTTGCACCGCCGATCGCGGAGGAAAGTGCTCCCGCGCCGTAGACGATAGCCGCGTAGATGAGGAAGGTAACGAGGCCTTTCCCTTTGCGGTTCTGCATGATGGTTGCGCTGAAGGTGATGGCCAGGTAGGCGGTCACCAGCGCGCGCACGATGTTGAGCATCATAGCCAGCAGACTGAAGCCAAGCTGGAACCACAGATTTGTGATATCGATACCGGCGTACTGCTCTATGATGTCCTTGAGGTTCCCGGCAAGATCGGTGTAGCCGCTGTATTTTTCAAACAGGCGGGAAAGATCGTACAGGCACAGGCCGCCCAGCAGTGCCGAAAACAGGATCGCCGCCAGTATAGTGAACAGCATCTTAGCCGTGATGACGCCCAGCGTGGTATTGGGTGTAAGGAAGATCAGATAGCTGGTCTTCGTCTTCAGCTCACCCGAATAGGCAGTGATGCCCAGTATGAATACCACCGCGGCAGTCGCCAGCGCGGCAAAGAACAGCAATAAGGCGGATACGGCGATATTGTTCTCCGAGGAGCCGTTGATGCTGATCATGTAGTAGACCTGCAGTGCGGCGATCACCGCCAGCAGTATGGAAAACGCGGTTCGCGTCTTGCGGAATTCGTATTTGATCAGTTTAAGCATTTTCCTGTACCTCGTTTCCGTAGATCTCCCGGTAGAGCATTGCGGCTGTCTTGCCCGTTTTTCCGCACAGCTCTTCATGGGTGCCTGCAAGGACGAGCTGTCCGCGGCTCATAAAGTACATATCGTCGATCAGAGGCTCCAGTTCATCGACCAGGTGCGTGGATACCAGAAGGCCGCGCTTGTTTTCCTTCGCGGTACGCATGAGCGTTATGATCCGGTCGCGGGCGATCAGATCCACGCCGTTGAGCGGTTCATCCAGCATGGTGAGGCGGGCATCCCTGGCCCAGGCGGCGGCCAGCTTGATCTTGGCCGTCATGCCGCTGGAAAGGGCGCGCACCTTGCGTTTGAGCGCTATATCCTCCTGAGCGACCATTTCCTCATACTTCG
>DBXA01000165.1:0-1077 GCA_002309235.1 Christensenella sp. UBA1224
CCCAGGCTGGAGGGCAGGGCTTTCCGACCGGTGAACCGGCTTGATAAGGGTACGAGCGGGCTTATGCTGGTGGCAAAGCATGTATTGTCTCAGTCCCGTCTGCAGGAACAGCTGCATACCCCGGGTTTTATCCGGGAATACCTGGCTGTGGTGGAAGGATATATGGACCAGGATGATGGCATCGTCGATGCGCCGATCGAAAAAGCGGATGGGCCCACGATCCGGCGGGAAGTCAGGCCGGACGGCAAGGAGGCTCGTACCCGTTTTCGTACCCTGCGGAGGGCAAACGGGCTTTCTCTCGTAAGGCTCAGGCTCGATACGGGCAGGACGCATCAGATCCGTGTGCACATGTCTTACTTGGGCCATCCCGTATTCGGGGATTTTATGTATGGTACGCAAAGCGAAAGGCTGCCGGGCAGGTTTGCCCTTCACAGCGCGTATGTTTCCTTTGCGCATCCGAAGGATGGAAGGACGATGGAATTTTCTTCGCCTCTCCCGCCGGAGCTTGCGCGGCTGATGGATTGAAGGTTCAGGCGGGGTTTTTTTGAAAATAACAGATCCATTGCTTCACAGATGCCGGAAACGGCGTCTTTTTCCATTCATTATCCATACCGGATGACGTTGAGGGGGAGGAAGGGCCATGACGATGAAAAGGGAGATCTGCCCGGGTGAAGGAATGCCGGTGTTTACCGTGGAAACGGATGAGAACGTGAGGGAACTAGGCATCCTTCCGGCCGGAGGCATGGATGGCATACAGCTCTATGAAATAAAAGTTCGCTTTGGAAAAGCGGGAGTTTGTTCTCCTGTCAGGCTCACCTGGCATGCCCATATGAAGGGCCTTCTCAATTTCTGGTGTCCCGCTTCCCGTACGGACCATACCCTGCGGCAGTGGTATGCCGCCCGTAAGTGTGAAAGCCGCTTTTATGAGGGAGCGCCTGTGATATCCGTCTTCAGGAACGGCGGGGAAAATTATATGACCTGCGCTGTATCCGAGGCAGAACTGCCCGTCACTCTTTCCGCGAGCGTGAACGATTTTGATGAAAAGGAAGAGATAGATCTCAGGCTTGACTTTTTCGG
>DBXA01000165.1:1114-4243 GCA_002309235.1 Christensenella sp. UBA1224
GCGCTCTGTCCCGTTTACGGATTGTGTGGGAGATACTGTGCTTTGGTGGAGGGATTTCTATCCGGATGAAGGACAGGCGGGCGGGACAAGCGAAAGGCCTATGTATTCCACATGGTACAGCTTCCACCAGAACCCGCAGCAGGCAAGTCTGGAAAGGGAGGTCGATCTGGCTGCGGATCTGGGTCTGAAGGCGATCATCATAGATGACGGCTGGTCGTACGCCGGTCCCGGCACGGGAGATTACATCAATTGCGGCACCTGGCATGTGGAGGAGAGCAAATTCCGGGATTTCAAGGCTTTTACGGAATATGCCCATCATAAAGGGATGAAGGTGGCTCTGTGGTTCCCGGTACCCTTTGTCGGCAAAAACAACCCGGATTATGCGCGCTTTGCGGATAAGCTCGTCTGCTACAGCGACCGGTTCTCAGCCGGGATACTTGACCCGCGTTATCCCGAGGTGCGCGCCTATATCGTTGATGGTTACCGGAAGATGGTGGAAGAATACGGTATAGACGGCCTCAAGCTGGATTTCATCGATGTCCTGCGCTATACTCCCTTTGCGGGAGGTGTTTTTCCTGCCTGCGCGGGAGGTGACTGCGAGACGCTGGAGGAGGCGATCGCTGTCCTCCTTGGCGAAGTGGAGAGGGCCTTTAGGGCAAAGGATCCGGATTTCCTGATAGAATTCCGTCAGAATTACGTGGGTCCTTCCATTACCCGTTTCTGCAATATGCTCAGAGTCGGTGACTGTGCGTTTGATTCCTTCTCAAACCGCCTGGGCATGGCGGACCTGCGCATGATGAACTATCCTCTCGCGGCGCATGCGGATATGTTCCTGTGGGCACATGATGAGGAACCTCGTGAATGCGCGCGCATGCTGCTCAATTCCCTCTATGAGGTGCCGCAGATCTCGGTGAGGCTTGCATCCTCCACGCCGGAGCAGCTGCGCGTGATCCGGAATTATGTCAGCTATTGGGATGATCACAGGGAGCTTCTGCTCCATGCCCGTATCCATGTTGCGGATCCGGAATGCGATTATACCGCTGTATCGGCCGAAAATGAGAAGCTCCGCGTTACCTGCGTATATGTCCAGCGTCTTGTTCATGCGGATGGCAAGGCGCATGATGTGTTCAATGCATCAGATGAGGATGTGCTGTATGTGGATGCCGTTTTTCCGGCATGCTATGAGGTGTATGACTGCTTCGGGGACAGGGTTTGCGGGGGAGCTCTCCCGCAGGGCTTTAACCGTGTGGTTGTCCCTGCCGGGGGCAGACTTGAGATACGGTAACTGCGCCTTGGGACATTTTTCATCGGATGATGGCTTGCTTGACACATTTATACAGATTCAGTACAATAGGAATTAGTATTTATAAATATACATAAAACAGGGAGTGCGGGTAATGACAGGAGGAAAAACGGTTGTGAACACACGTCCGGGTAAAACACTCGCATATCGCGCAAAAAAGCTCATCCTGACCAACTGGCAGCTGTGGGTGCTGATGCTGCCTGCCGTCGCTGCGACTTTCATATTCAACTACGTGCCGATGTACGGCATACAGATCGCCTTCAAAAATTATAAGATCAAAAAGGGCATCATGGGCTCTGCATGGGTAGGGCTCAAGTATTTCCGCATGTTCCTGGGTACGCCGTCCTTCTGGGTGATGCTGAGGAACACGCTGTCCCTGTCCCTGTTCCAACTGGTGCTTTTCCCTGTCAATGTGATCGCGGCCCTCATGATCAACGAGCTCAGGTCACAGAAGTACAAAAAAGTGGTCCAGATGGTATCCTATGCGCCGCATTTCATGTCCGTGGTCGTAATCTGCGGCATGATCAAACTGTTTTTCGCGAAGGACAACGGCATCGTGAACAACCTGATGTCCATGATGGGCGGTCAGAGAGTGGATTATCTGACATCGGGGCGCGCGTTCCGGTTCCTCTTTGTGTTCTCAGGCCTGTGGCAGGATCTCGGATGGGGGACGATCATCTACCTGGCGGCCCTTTCCAATGTCTCGCAGGAGCAGGTGGAGGCTGCCGTGATCGATGGGGCCAGCCGCGTGCAGATCATACTGCATGTCAATGTGCCGCATATACTGCCCACGGCCATTATACTCTTTGTCATGGCTGCGGGCAGGGTGCTCTCGATCGGCTATGAAAAGATACTGCTCCTGCAGAACAACCTGAACCTTGATACTTCGCAGGTCTTTTCGACCTATGTGTACAATGTCGGCATAAAGGGCGGCGAGTACAGCCTATCCACCACTGTGGACCTGTTCAACTGCGTGGCGAATATCATCGTACTGACGCTCGTCAATCTGGTAACGAAGCACGTATCGGGGGTGAGCCTGTGGTAAAAGCGCAAAAGAACCGCCTCATCCGCCGCAGCCGTGGGGATGTCGTATTCGATACTGTCAATTTCATACTGATCACGCTGCTGATGCTTCTGATCATCTACCCGATCTACTATACGATCATCGTATCCTTCTCGGATGTTGATGCCGTGGCGACCGGCAAGGTGGTATATAAGCCCGTAGGCTTCTCACTGGAAGCGTATACCTATGCGCTCCGCCAGCCGAGGATCGCTTCCGGCTACTTCAATTCCTTTATCTATACGACAGGGTCGATCGCCTGGGGACTGTTCATCACACTGCCCCTTGCATACGCGATGAGCAAGAGCTACCTGGCCGCGAAGGGCTTTTTCGCGTGGTTTTTTATCATTACCATGTATTTTACCGGCGGGCTGATCCCCTGCTACCTGCTCAGGCGTGACTTGGGCCTTCTTGACAACCGCCTGGTGCTGATCCTGGGCGCCGTGAGCACCTATAATATGGTTATCGCGCGGACGTATTTCCAGACGTCGATCCCGGGAGAACTCTATGAATCCGCAAAATGTGACGGTGCGAGCGAGTTCCGCTGCTTCTTTACGATCGCGATCCCGCTTGCAGCGCCGATCATCGCTGTACTCGCGCTGTACTTCGGCGTTGCGCAGTGGAACAGCTATTTCAATGCCATGATCTACCTTTCATCATCTTCAAAATTCCCGCTGCAGCTGGTTTTGAACACGCTGCTCAATGCCAGCATGCAGGCGCTTACCAATCCGGAAGGCGCTGAGCTGACAAGCGGAGAAGCGCTGGA
>DBXA01000165.1:4265-4389 GCA_002309235.1 Christensenella sp. UBA1224
TCCATGATCTTCATCAGCAGCGCGCCGCTGCTTGTGGCATATCCGTTTGTGCAGAAATTTTTCATCAAGGGCATGATGATCGGCGCGCTGAAAGGGTGAACGATCAGGAAAAGCGGAGGTTTTC
>DBXA01000165.1:4452-8300 GCA_002309235.1 Christensenella sp. UBA1224
CGGAGGTTTTCCGTGTCGGCGGGCCCTCAGGGTATAGGCACGCCGACGATCGGACGATAATAACCGCAAGGTTGTTATATATATTACAAGGAGGTACCTGTTATGAAGAAAGCTCTCTCTTTCGCACTGGTCCTTGCGATGCTCTTATCCGTAAGCGCGTTCGCGGCCGGCGAAGGCAGCGTAGTGGACGGCTACTGGAAGTATGACGAGCCGGTCACCATCTCTGTCATCTACAATGTACCCAGCTCCTGCGCGCTCAATGACATGAACGATCTGTGGATCTTCGAATGGGCGCGCCGCACCATGAACATCAACTTCAATGTTATCGAAGGCGTTCCTTCCGATGGCGTCAGCGCCAAGATCCCGCTGATCTTTGCCGCGAACGATTTGCCGGACGCCCTGATGCGCATGTTTGAGGACAGTGACCGCATGATCAAGTACGGCGATTACGAAGGCATGCTCCGCCCGATCAACGACCTGATCACTGAGGAACTGACGCCCCACCTGTACAAGATATTCAAGGAAGACCGCCCCGAGGTATGGACATTCCCGTGGTCCACGCCGGAAGGAAACCTCTACTATTTCCCGGCCATCCAGAACAATACCGAGAACAACATCACCCTGACGCACCAGGGCATCTGGTACAACAGGGAATGGTTCGAGGCTGTCGGCTATGCGGAGCCTCCGACGACCCTGGATGAGTTCCTTGATTGCCTGCGCAAGATCAAGGCTGAGGATCCCGGCAATGTCGGCGAAGACCTGATCCCCTGCGCCTGGTATGACGAGAGTGAGAAGTACAACCCCGACCAGGTCATCCTCAACGCCCTCGGCCTTTATATCGGCGGCGCGTACAACCTGGACGGCTATGTGAAGAATGCGGATGGCTCCTATTCTTTCACCTGCCCGATCTATAACGATCTGTACTTCGAGTATCTGAAGTATGTCAATACCCTCTACAGCGAAGAGCTGATCGATACCAACCTCTTTACCAACGATCTGACCCAGTTCGGCGCCATGTGCTCCGCGCAGCAGGTAGCCTGCTTCTGCGAGAACGAGGCGTACCTGTATGTCGGCGATGACCAGTTCAAGTGGGATCTGCTCGAGCCTCTCACCTCCGAGTTCAACACTGAGAAGTTCAACGTGGGCGGCTCCGGCTCCCTGGGCAGCGAGCCTACACTGCGCCGCAGCGCCATGATGATCCTGACCGCTGACTGCCCGGATCTGCAGGCGGAAGCCGCGGCCCGCTTCATGGATACCGCTTACGGCTATGAAGGCCCTGACAATGAGAAGCGCTACATCTTCTGGTATGGCCCGCAGGCAGGCGTGGATGACACCTACGGCATGACCGAAGGCTGGTACTTCGATGAGAACAACAACCGCATCGTGCCCGAAGTCAAGAACGGCAAATATGCTTCCGACGAATCCTACCGCTTCAGCGTGACCACAAACGTCAATAACGAGTATATGGACCGCCGCACCGATGGCTCCGAGTATGAGCCCGGCCAGATGTACGATGTCGCTACCACCCAGGGATATGCGCACTGGCAGCAGAGGCTGCATTTCGACCCCTTCCTCAAGTACAGCCAGCTGACACTTGCCTATGATGAGGATACCGCTCTTGATCAGTCCAGCATGAAGAGCACCATCGAAGCCTTCTACAAGAACGAGTGCGCCAAGTTCATCACCGGACAGCGTCCTCTGACTCAAGAAGAATGGGCTGCCTACAAGCAGGAGCTCGAATCCTACGGCATTCTCGATTATATCGAGAACGCGGAGAACGCCTTCAATACCCTTTACAACAATGGTATCGTAGGCTGATATCCCTTCGGTTCATCCTTCGCCCCTTTCCCGTATTTCCGGGGAAGGGGTTTTTATTTGTGCCCGAGCGCCATATGGGGCCGGCAAAATAAAGGCTCACTTGTACATGATGCGGGAAGACAGGATGACGTCCGCGCATAAATATACATATATAATAGAAGAAACAGCGTTATCATGCATAGCCTGAGGCACTTTTTTCTGCTTCAGCCTTGAAAGGGAAGGCATTCTGTAGTATCCTTTGCGTAAGGGGTCTGTGCGCGGGATAGGATCCTCCTTTTCCTTCGGCAGACCGAGCGAGTTTTCAAGGGAGGTCAGATGAATGAAAAAATGGATAGCGGTCCTTATGGTCGTTTGCCTGCTGTTTGCGGCTGCGGCAGCGGAAAAAGGCATTGCGGATGAGGACAATACGTCATCGGGGCGTTTTACCTATAAGGGTGCCGTGGTCGATTCGGATAATCTTACAGTAAAGCTGACCGATGCGGGCGGTTCATCCGGCAGCGGGACGACGGCGGCGGTCAAGATCGGCTCCGGCATCCTGCTTCCGACCAAGGTCAAGAAGATGACAAAATCCGGCAAAGTGGATTATTCCTTCATTTTTGATACGGACAGGCTGCCCGAAATCGTTTGGGTATACCCGGATGGCGATGTATCGGCTGCGATACAGCTGTGGCCGGGTGATGATGCTGCGCAGGACAGGCCCGGTGACGGAGCAGCGCCTGTGCCTGCAGCCACGCCCAGACCTACGGTGCGCCCGACTGCTACGCCTAAACCCACGCCTAAGCCCACTCCTACTCCGGCGCCGGCCGCGGATGTGGATGATCTCCTGGATTTCCTGGGCAAGGATACATACCGCGATGCCTGGGAGCACGTCGATTCCGGAGAGAGCTTCCGCAGCGGCAGCAAAGGCGCTCCGGCGAAGGGCCTGCAGGCGATGCTCGTTGCCTTTGGCCAGGATATCAGCGTGGATGGCAGCGTCGGCCCTAAGACCATAAACGCTCTCAAGACGGTGCAGGAGGCCTATGGCCTTGAAAAGACGGATACGCTGGATGCCGATGGCTTTGAAAAGCTCCTGGTCCGTCTCGTGGCCATGAAAGGCACGGAAAAATCCTATACCCTCGTCAGCTCCTTTGTGGATGGCGATGAATACGATTATATCCGGGCATGCGAATATTATGCGCAGGGCATGTATGCCTCTGCCAGGTATCTGTTCCAGGATTGCTCCTGGGGCGATGCGCAGAAGCGCGCCGATGCCTGCATACAGACGATGCCCAAGAGCGGCGTCCTCTACCGGAATCCGGATGTCAGGGGCACGAACACACAGCTGTGCATAAAGGTGGAAGACAGCCCGAACACAGGCATGTACGTAAAGGTCTATACCACAAAAGGCGTTCTGGCGCGCACGATGTTCATAAAGGGCTCCAGCCAGACGACCGTTACCATGCCCGCCGGCACCTATGTCGTCAAGACCGCTACCGGTTCGAACTGGTATGGCGAGGAGGAAGCCTTCGGCAAGGAGGGCCGCTATCAGATCATGACCAGCTCCTCAGGAGAGCAGGAATTCCAGTTCCAGAAGGATTACATCAGGACATTTACCTTCAACGTCAAGGAGATCGACCCCAATGCCAGCAGCCTTGGCTCCGATAGGGAAAACTGGGGAGACTTTTAGGATGCCCTTGAAAAGCGAATGCGCCGCTGCAGACCACCGTTTCCTGTATCAATAGAGCACCTTATGCTTGAGGCGGTGTGTACACCGCCCCTCTATGCAGCAAAAGGGTAAGGCAGCATACTGTAGCGGCGCCCTCCAGGGCGCCACGTTCCAATTTGTATGTAGTCACCGTGGCGGCGTAGACGCCGCCGCTACAGAAGGCCGACATCTTTCCACGTACAAATAAATGCGGCGCATGCGCCGCTACAGACCACTGTTTTCCTGTACCAACAGGACGTCATATATCGGCGGCGGTGTGTACACCGCCCCCCTATGCAGCAAAAGGGTAAGGCAGCATGCTGTAGCGGCGCCCTCCAGGGCGCCA
>DBXA01000165.1:8356-8524 GCA_002309235.1 Christensenella sp. UBA1224
GCATAACGATTTATCGACTTATCACCATAAATGCTCTGTGCATAACTCGATCATATGGAATGATCCTATTCGGGAGGTATTCTGGTGCAGGATTTCCATCGAAAACACAACAGGCTGAAACGATATGATTATTCGAGCAATGGAGACTATTTTGTTACGATGTGTACT
>DBXA01000025.1 GCA_002309235.1 Christensenella sp. UBA1224
CTAACCACTAATCACTAATCACTGATCACTAACCACTGATCACTAACCACCGGAGGCCTGCCTTGGACTTAGAAAACATCCCCGGCATCATAGAAGCCATGCTCTTCGTCGCCGGCGAACCCGTGCCGATCGCCGATATCTCCAATGCGCTGCTGCTCACCAGGATAGAAGTTGAGGCCGCTGTAGACGCCCTCAGCGAAAGATATACATCCGAAAAGAGCGGCCTGCGCGCCGTGCGCCATGGGGACAGCGTGCAGCTGACCACAAAAGCCGCCGCAGCACCGTACATCGAAAAGCTGCTGCAGCCGGTAAAGCGGCAGAATCTCTCCCAATCCGTTATGGAGACGCTCTCCATCATCGCCTACCGCCAGCCCGTCACACGGGGCGATATCGAGGCTATCCGCGGCGTCAAGAGCGATTATTCGATCCAGATGCTCTTAAACCGCGGTCTCATTCGCGAGGACGGCCAGAGGGACACGCTTGGCCACCCCACCCTTTTCGTCACGACGGATGCTTTCCTGCAGCACTTCGAGCTGGAAAGCCTGGGAGATCTCCCCAAGCCCCAATTGCCGGAGCAGGAGATATAAAAACACCATTCTTGCAATTTTCAGATCCGGATCATGCAGAACAGGCCGGTTATACGGCCTTTTTTTTGCCAAATTGGAAGATTTCACATTTTCTGTTGAAAAAATTAAAAAAAAACGTTTATACTTCTACCATAGTTTTATCGGGGAGGTTTTCTATATGTCATATGTAAGCAATGTATTGGAATCCCTTATCGCTAAAAATGCACATGAGCCGGAATTCATACAGGCGGCGACCGAAGTGCTCACTTCCCTCGAACCCATCGTAGAGAAGCACCCCGAGTACGAGGCGAACGGTATCCTGGAGCGCCTGGTGGAGCCGGACCGCGTGATAGAGTTCCGCGTTCCCTGGGTAGACGATGCCGGCAAGGTACAGGTAAACCGCGGCTACCGCGTACAGTTCAACAATGCCATCGGCCCGTACAAGGGCGGCCTTCGCCTGCACCCCAGCGTGAACCTGAGCGTGATCAAGTTCCTGGGCTTTGAGNNCAGATCTTCAAGAACAGCCTGACAGGGCTTCCCATCGGCGGCGGCAAAGGCGGTTCGGATTTTGACCCCAAGGGGAAGAGCGACAGAGAAGTCATGGCGTTCTGCCAGAGCTTCATGACGGAGCTGTACAAGTATATCGGCGCGGATGTGGATGTGCCCGCAGGCGATATCGGCACCGGCGCCCGGGAGATAGGCTTCATGTACGGCCAGTACAAGCGCATCACAAACCTCTACGAGGGCGTTCTGACAGGCAAAGGCCTCACCTACGGCGGATCCCTCGCCCGTAAGGAAGCCACCGGCTACGGCCTCGTATACCTCACACAGGAGCTTCTAAAGCGCAAGGGCATCGATCTTGCCGGAAAGACAGTCGTCGTATCCGGTGCCGGGAACGTAGCCATCTACGCAGTGCAAAAAGCGCAGCAGCTCGGCGCTAAGGTAGTCACCATGTCCGATTCCAACGGCTATGTATACGATCCGGACGGCATCGACCTCGCCTGCGTCAAGCAGATCAAGGAGGTGCAGCGCGGCCGCATCCGTGAATATGTCGATACGCATCCGAACGCCGTCTATAAGGAAGGCGGGATGGTGTGGGAGACCAAGTGCGATATCGCCCTCCCCTGCGCCACGCAGAACGAGCTGCGCATCGAAGGCGCGAACGCCCTTATCGCGAACGGCGTCATTGCCGTCTGTGAAGGCGCCAACATGCCCTCTACACCCGATGCGGTGGCGGCATTCCAGGCTGCGGGCGTTCTGTTCGCGCCGGGCAAGGCGGCAAACGCCGGCGGCGTAGCAACATCCGCCCTCGAGATGAGCCAGAACAGCCAGCGCCTCTCCTGGACGTTTGACGAGGTGGACGCGAAGCTCCACGGCATCATGATAAACATCTGCGCCAATATGGCAGACGCTGCCGAAAAATACGGCTACAAGGACAACTATGTTGTCGGCGCGAACATCGCGGGCTTCGTAAAGGTCGCCGATGCCATGCTGGCACAGGGCGTATACTGATCAGATCATCCTTTCAAAGGGGGATGCCCGGACGGCGTCCCCCCTTTTTTTGCCTCAGCCACTTGCGCTGTATGCGCATTTATGCGATACTTTGTGTATCAAAGATGGAAAGGCTGTGAAAAAATGTCCTGTGATATGTTGGTAAAGCTCTATGGAGAAAAGATCGCCGTCGACACGGAGCTCGAAAAAAAACTCGCGGCGGAGGGGATCGTCATCAAAAGAGGCATTGCCTGCGACAGGCACCGCATACGGGAATTCATACTTGCCCGTTTTTCGGAAAACTGGGCGGACGAGATCGATTCCGGGATACTGAACGGCGGCTGCTACGTGGCGGTAAAGGATAAGGCCATCGTAGGCGTTGCCGGCTGGGACGGGCTGTTCAAAGGTTTCTTCGGCCCCATCGGCGTGGACGAGAGCATGCGCGGCACAGGCATCGGCAAGGCGCTGCTCCTCAGGTGCCTTTGCTCCATGCGGGAGCAGGGCTACCGCTACGCCATCATCGGCTGGACGGGGCCGCAGGAGTTTTACGCGAAATGCTGTGACGCCGTCCCGATCCCGGATTCCATACCCGGCTCCTACGGCGATATGGTAACGATCTGAGGCAGGAGGCAGCAGCAATGAGCGGTAAAGACTGGATCCGTTGTACGCCCGAGGAAGCGGGCGTCCCTTCCGAAGCCCTTTTGCAATGGCTCAGGCCCATCAAAGACAGGCAACTCAACATGCACGGCGCTATGATCGTGCGCGGCGGGAAATGCCTGTTCGAAGCCTACTGGAAGCCTCTGGATGAAAGCTTCATGCACAGGCTCTACTCCTGTTCCAAATCCTTCGTTTCCGCAGCGGTCGGCATCGCCATCGGGAAAGGCCTTTTGCGCCTTGACGACAGGTGCGTGGATTTCTTCCCCGAAAGGCTGAAAGCGCTCCAGGCGCCTCCGCACCCGTGGCTCGCCCAGATGACGGTGCGGGATTGCCTGCGCATGGCCACCTGCTGGTCCACCGGCTCTGCCTACAGCGCCCAGTGCCACGACTGGATCTCCACCTTCTTCGCGGACGAGGTGACCCATGCGCCCGGCACGGTATTCAATTACTGCACCGCCGGCACGACCATGCTCTGCTCCATCATAAAGCGCGTATCCGGCATGCAGCTCACAGATCTCCTTCGGCCTGTGTTCGATGAGATCGGCATGGGCGATGCCTTCTGCGTCAAGGCGCCGGAGGGAAACGGGGAATATGTGGATTGGGGCGGCAGCGGCATGGTGATGACCCTGCGGGATTTCGCCCGCTTCGCAGATTTGTGCATGCATTACGGGATACACAACGGAAAGGAGCTCATCCCCGAATCCTATATGAAGGAGGCCGTCTCCCTCCGGATCGACAACAGCATATCCGCATCGGAAGAGGTATACGGAGCGGGCTACGGCTACCAGTTCTGGATGCTGCCCCAAAGTGGCTTTGCCTTCTACGGCATGGGCGGCCAGTACGCGCTGTGCTTCCCCGAAAAAGACCTGTTGGTAATGACGACAGGCTACGAGGAGCTCGGCAAGGCAGACAGGAGCCTCATATTTGACGGCCTGTACCGGTATATACTCCCCTCTCTTTCAGACGCGCCGCTTCCCGCGGACGAAAAGGCATACAACGCCCTTTCGGAGATCGCGGCTTCCCTTGAAATGCCGCACGCGCCGGGCAGGCTGAAAAGCGATATCACCTCCCGCGTCAGCGGCGTATGGTACCGCATGGATCCCAATCCCATGGGGCTTTACAGCAGCTGCTTTACCTTTACGGAAAAGGAATGCACCTGGGAATATGAAAACAGGACGGGCTTTCATGCGGTGCGCTTCGGCCTCGGGCACAATATCGAACAGGAATTCCCGGAAAAGTACTGCGATGTATTCATCGATCAAAAGTCGGATCACGGCTACAGGTCCTTCTGCAGCGCCGCGTTTATAACGCCGGATACCCTGCGCGCCGAGGTCCGCGTATGCGATATCTACTTAGGGCAGCTGCGGCTCAACATCTGTTTTAAGGATGACACCGTCTCGTTCCTCGGCATCAAGCATGCCGAATGGTTCATGGATGAATTCGAAGGCTTTGCCTCCGGCTTCCGGGAATAAAGGTAAGGAGAATGATCAAAATGAAGATACTCGTCTGCATGCCCGTCACACAGGAGCATAAGGCCTGGCTGGAAAAGGCAGCCGGGAGCGATACGCTTGTCTACTCTTCCCAGGAAGAGATCCCGGAGGAAGCGATACGGGATGCCGATATCGTGATAGGCAACCCGCCCGCATCCTCCCTGTATCATGCGAAAAAGCTGCGCCTTCTGCAGCTCAACAGCGCCGGCACGGGCGAATACGTATCTGCCCTCCCCAAGGCCTGCCCAGGAGCCATGCTCGCCTGCGCGACAGGCTCTTACGGGCTCGCCATCTCGGAATATATGCTCGGCGTGCTCCTTATGATGATGAAAAAGCTCGCCCTCTACCGGGATGACCAGTTCGAAGGGAAATGGGAGCCGCTCGGCTTTGTGGATTCCATAGAAGGCGCGAATGCGCTCATCATAGGCATGGGCGATATCGGGAGCGCCTTCGCGAAAAGGCTGCACCTGCTCGGCGCGCATGTGACCGGCATCCGCCGCACGGAAGGGGAAAAACCGGATTACACAGAAAAAGTGTATACCGTCGATAAGCTCGAGGAATGCCTCCCCCATGCCGATATCATAGCCATGTCCATGCCCGAAACGCCGGAAACAAAGGGAATGATCAACGCGAAGCGCCTGGCCCTGACAAAGCGCGGCGCGTACCTAATAAACGTCGGCCGCGGAAGCGCGATAGACCAGCAGGCGCTTATCGAAGCCCTGCGTTCCGGCCAGCTCGGCGGCGCGGCGCTGGATGTCACCACGCCGGAGCCCCTCCCGCAGGACGATCCCCTGTGGAAGGAGCCGCACTGCATCATAACCCCGCACGTATCCGGCGGCTACCGCCTGCCGGAAACGCACAACAAGATCATACGCCTCGCCTGCCGCAATATCGAAAACATCCGGGCAGGCAGGACGCCCGAAAGCCTGGTCGATTTCACTACCGGCTACAGGGCAAGGTAACAAAAAGACCGCAGAGGCTGCTCAGGCTGCCCTCGCGGTCTTTTTCTATGCAGTTCCCTATCGCGTCACTGTCGATCTAGCTGTTGTTGAACGTATACAGCTTGTCCTTCCACCCGGCATCATAGGTCCACATGTCCGTACTGTCTGGATTCGTCGGAAGCGCACCTTACGTGTAGGCATACTTCTTCCGCGCAGGATATCCTCAGTTTGATCCGGTCGTTATTCGAATCAAGCCGCAATGAGCCGAACATTTCGGGTGCAGTTTTTCTCAGTCGGGAGTTTACCGTTGCACTTCGCGAAGTTGGCAGGGCGGACTTCTGAGCCCTGCTTACTTCGGAAGTGTAACGATTCGTAGTCTAAACCCCTATTTATAGGTTTAGACTACGAATCCTGCTGCGTCATTTTCGAGATTTCCGTCGATGCCAGTTTTTCTCAGTCGGGAGTTTACCGCTGCACTTCGCGA
>DBXA01000171.1 GCA_002309235.1 Christensenella sp. UBA1224
TCCGACCGCTGCAATGACATGCTCATACATGAATCCGGGTTTTTATGGAACGAAGAAGCAATGAAGGAGCGGCTGTTGTCCGGTGAAGACATCTGGTTCTGCTATTGCTGCAGACGCATCGAATACCCGGATGTGAAGGCTATCCGCGTAGTACCGGCGGATATCGTCATAAGCGGCAATACTGTCATAGATCTCGGCGGCGTTCATGTACAGGTGATCTATTGCGGCGGCCCGCACAGCGAGGATCACCTCATGTTCTTTGTACCGGAGGATAAAGTGCTGTATGTGAGCGATGCAAACACAAAGGATCTTTTCAAGAACAAATGGGAATACGATGAAGCCCATCCGGAAACACTGCAGGACCGTATCCGTGAAATACCCCATTTTACGCAGCGTCTTGCCCCCTATGTGGATCTGATGGATAAACTCGATTTTGAGATATGCGTCCCCGGCCACGCGGAAAAGCTGCAGACAAAGGAAGAAGTCATGGCGGAAATGCGGGCATATCTTTGAATCCCCGGATCATATCAGGTTTTTCAGGACATATAATAGTAAGGCACCTGGCAGCAGCCTGCCCGGTGTCTTTATCTTGCGCCGTGATGAAAGATGTGTTACTATTCAGATATCCACATTCCCTACCGCACCAAAGAAGGAGGATACTATGAATCGCATTTGGGAAGACCCTTCCATCCAGCATCTCAACCGGCTGCCTGCCCGCGGCGGATTCTATTACTATGAATCTGAAGAGAAGGCACTGGGTTATCGGGAAGAAAGATCGGCTTATTATGAACTCCTGAACGGCGTCTGGGATTTCAAGCTTGCCCCATCCCCGCTGGCCGTCGATCCGGATTATATAAAGGAAGAATATATACCGGATGAGGGCTGGGCGTGCATCACGGTGCCGGGCTGCTGGCAGATGCAGGGTTTCGGCGGTGTACCCACCTATTCCGGATCACCGTACCTGTTCCCCACAGAACCGCCGTATGTCGCGGAGGATAACGATACCGGCCTGTACCGCAGAGAATTCATCCTGCCCAAAGCCATGGAAGGCAAGCGCATCATCCTGAGCTTTGAAGGCGTGGGCAGCATGTTCTTCTGCTATGTCAACGGGCAGGAGATCGGCATGTCCAAGGGCCCGCATATGACCGCTGAGTTTGACATCACCCACGCGGTGCGCCCCGGCAAGAACCTGCTGGCCGTATCCGTACTGCGTTTCTGCGATGGCAGCTATCTGGAGATACAGGATATGTACCATATGTCCGGTATCTTCCGCAATGTCAGCCTGCAGGCAACGGAAAAAGAAGGTTATATCGAAGACGTTTATGTAAAAGCGGACATGCACGGAAAGCTGCATGCCGAAGTGAAGATACACGGAAAAGCTGCCGTAAAGGCAAAGCTCTATGATGTGAGCCGCGGCTGTGCCTGCATCGCGGAAGCGGAAGGCACCTCCTTTGACATGCAGGTCGAGAATGCCCGCCTCTGGAGCGCAGAGGACCCGTACCTGTATACCCTGGTAGCAGAAGCGAACGGTACCTTCGTTCCCATTCGCGTAGGCTTCCGGACTGTTGAGCGCAGGGGCGTGGAGGTGCTCGTCAACGGAAAAGCCATCAAGGCACGCGGCGTCAATCACCATGATACAAACACCGATGCGGGCTGGGCAGTGGGCCGCGAAGCGCTTTTACAGGATGTGGTGCTCATGAAGCAGCACAACGTCAACTTTGTGCGCACAAGCCATTACCCCAGCGATCACTATTTCTACGATCTTGCGGATGAGTTCGGCCTGTACGTGCTGGACGAAGCGGATATCGAATGCCACGGCATGACAGTGATCGACTGGAGCATGCTGTCCCGTGATCCCGCCTGGAAATACGCCTATGTAGACCGTATCGAGCGGATGGTATACCGGGATCGCAGCCATGCGTGCGTCATCGCCTGGTCACTGGGCAATGAATCCGGCTTCGGGGATAACCACCGTGCCGGAAGTGCCGCCTGTAAAGCTCTGGATGACCGTCTTGTCCATTACGAAGCCGCGCGAGAGCTCCCCAGGTTCAACTTTGAGGAAGCCATGCGGGATCCGGCCAAGATGTACGCCATGCGCGAAGCCCGGGAGAAGACCCCATGGGATCCGTGTGTGGATTTCGAATCCGTCATGTATCCGGATATCGAGCGGCTGGAGCGCAGCGCCAAGCGCGAGGATGACCGTCCCTTCTTCGTCTGCGAATATGCCCACTCCATGGGCAACAGCCCCGGAAACCTGAAGGAATACTGGGAGCTCATCTACAAGTATCCCAAGCTCCTGGGCGGCTGTGTATGGGAATGGCAGGACCATGGCCTGCGCGCCTATACCAAAGAAGGCGATATGTACTGGGCAGGCGGCTGCGATTACGGCATGCCCTTTGAAGTCCAGGGAGCAAACGGCAATTTCTGCAACGACGGCCTGATCGCATCCGATAAGACACCTCACCCCGCCATGATCGAACTGAAGAAGGCGTACCAGCCGCTGTACTTCTCTCTTGCCGGAGCAGATCCCCTGAAGGTAGACGTTATCAGCCATTACCAGTTCATTTCCGATGAGCTGATCGGCCGCTGGGAACTGGTGCAGGATGGCGGCGTCCTCGCAAACGGCATACTCTGCATCGACGATCAGGAGCCGGGCACCACAAAGACCTATGATATCCCGGCGGAGCTCCCGGAGGGAGAAGCGCTCCTGAACATATCCTTCACCCTGAAGAAAGGCAATCTATGGGCGGACGCAGGCTTTGAGGTGGCAAGTGAGCAGTTCGTGCTGAACGAGGGCATCACCGCCGAAGAACCGGATGTGTCCGAACCCCTGGAAGGCTCCCGCAACGGCCTTGTCTATACGGTTGCCGGCAGGGATTTCCGGCTGGAATTCGATCTCCTTCACGGGCAGCTGACCCGCTGGGAGCAGAGCGGAAGGGAATACCTGGTAATGCCGCTGTCTCAGAACTTCTGGAGAGCGCCGATCGACAACGATACGGGCTTCGGCTTCGGTGCGACCCGCAAATGGCTTTCCCGCGGCCTGGACCGCCTTGTCCCGCGCCTCACAGAAGAGCCCTCCATCACCAAAGGAGAGGGCTGTATCTCCCTGACCTTCAAACAACGCTGGGGCGCGAGTCCTACCCCGGTCGTCCTGGATACAGTGCAGACGTACACGGTCTATGGAGACGGAAAGGTGGATGTCGAAACGAGCTATAAGGAGCTGGAATACCCCAATACTTCCGAGGAATTCTGGTGGCCGCGTCTGGGCGTGACCATGGGCGTCAATCCGGACTGCGATACCGCAGACTGGTACGGCCGCGGGCCTGAGGAAAACTATGTCGACCGCAATTGGGGCTCCTACATCGGCTGGTATGAGGCGGATGTCACGGATCTGCACACCAGCTATGCGCGCATGCAGGAGAACGGTGCACGCACAGACGTACGCGAGCTCAGCGTCACCGACAGGCGCGGGAGCGGCATCCGATTCACCGCCCTTTCCGCCCCATTCACCTTCACTGCCCATGATTATACCGATGCCCAGCTCACCAAAGCCTGGCATGAATACCAGCTGGAGCATACCGATGCCACCGTAGTGGACCTGGACCTCGCCCAGACGGGATTGGGCTCCTCCAGCTGCGGCCCGGAGGCATTGCCCAAGTATAAGCTCTACCTCAAGGACAAGACCCTCAGCTGGAAATTCCGCATGGAGGTCATAACCCGCTGACGCCTGCATTTTCCCAAAACAGAAGAGACCGTCCGGAACAATGGCCATCGCGCCATATGTTCCGGGCGGCCTTTTCTTATGAGAAAAGGACCGTTATGAGCCTGTCTGACCGGGCGCATCATAACCCCACTCCGAGAAATCCTGCAGGCGTACCGTCTTCCCGATAGTGTCGGCAATCTCCCACACAGGGTCTTCCGGCCCATATTTCTCACTGTCTCCTGTAAAAACGCTTATCTTATACAATTCGCCGTCAAGGCCTATCAAGGCTATCCCATACAACTCCGTAACGGCGGCTGGCGTTGTATTCCGGTAAATGAAGATCTCCGTTCCTTCGCGATCCCGTACGGCCGTGTCCGCCGTTTCATCGGCAAGGATCGTCTTTTTAAACGCTTCATAGTCTTCCGTTCCATGGCCGAAGCACTTGAGTACAAGCGTATAATCATCATTCCAGAGATGCAGGCACATGCCCTGCCTTATGTCTGATTCGTTCAGTTCCCCCTGATAACTGTCACTCGGGATGGCAAAGGTAATACCGCTGTGCATATGTCCTACATATGACCATCCCTCACTGGATAAGAGGATCTCATCGTCTGCACCGGCCCCGATCCCCGTACTGCCGAAAGCCGCAGCAGGCTTTTCGGGCAAGGTCAGAAGAACAGCAAGTATCAGGAATATTCCGAAAAAAGGTCTCTTCATGTGCATAACCCGAGCCTCCCAGATTTTTATTTGTTTCCGGCCAGTACAGCCTCGGCATATTCCAATGCCCGCGGCATATCCGCTTCATCATAAATACCGTGCAGCACCCAGTCTCCCTGATACCCATACTGCCTGAGCAGGCGCAGCATCAGGCTAAAATCGACCATGCCCAAGCCTGTTCCGCAAAAATCGATACCGTCCCCCGGGCGGATATCCTTCCCATGGGCGATCACGATATCCTTTCCGAAGCACCGGAAAGCGTTCTCCAGGACCGGAGCGGCGTTTTCCGGCCTGGCAGTTCCCGGAAGGAAAAGGTTCGCCGGATCAATGATCATCTTCAGCGCGGGAGAAGCCGCTTCATCCATCATGCGCCTTGCCCTTTCCGCCGTGCATACCACATTGCTCGCTTCCGTCTCCATGGCGAGCGTGAGCCCGCGTGCCTCTGCGATATCGCACAGTCTGCGCATCGTATCCAGAGAATCATTCCAGGCTTCGCAGGTCTGGTTATCCGTATGAGGCCGCCAGAGGGAATCCCGGTTCCTGGTACCGGTGCAAAGGGAGATCACAGAACATCCAAGCTCCTTCACTGCATCCGCGAGAAGGCCAAAGCGGCGCACGCCTTCATCACGCACTTCCGCATCCGGATGCGCCATATTGAAGGTGCCGTTCACCGCGATGATCGGCAGCTTATACTTCCGGGAGCAGCCAGAAACACAATCGATCGTTCGCGCAGTGATCTTTTCGGGTATTTCAAGAGCCGGGCCTGCCTCCTCGCCGGTTTCTGCTGCAGAAGCAAAGCTGAACTGCAAGCATTCATACCCCATTCGGGCTATGCGGCCGAACAGCTCATCTGCAGGCATTGTCGGAAAGTCTGTCGTACAGATGCCTATACGCACAGAGACCACTCCTTTCTGTCTTCCTGTGTTCCTTGTTTTCTTTCAGGGGACCGGCTGAATGCATATGTATGTGTGCATCTCAGGCCGGTACCCGCGTCTATTGATCGTCTCTGATCATCTCCGCAAGCCCTTCAAACATGATTACGGCAGCCTTCAGGTTTTTGCGAAGCGGCATGCCGGCCACAGCCAGCGCGGCGATCCTGTTGTCGACACCCTGCCCGTCATACGGCACAACAGATACGTAAGCGCCGACGCAGTCCGCCAGGAATGTACCGTCACTAAGGCGCACCAGGCCCTTGATGCGGCAGGTATCCTCCGCAAACAGGCGCAGAAATGCCGTAAACTGCGTTTGCGACATATCCGGGGATATCTGTATGAGGGCCTTCTGGAGCGTCAGGTCCCGCCGGTCGTCCGCCTCTATTGCGGGATGTCCGGCCGCAAGGCTGTCGATCATCGCGCGAGGCACATTACCCTTCACTGCCTCGATGACAGGCACATGCGGATACCGCTTTGCAAGCAGTTCCCGTACGGCAAGTACAGCTTCCGCGGATGCGATATCCGTCTTTGTTATCACGATCAGATCGGCAACGGACAGCTGCCTTGCGCACATGCGCGCAGTATCGATCACCTTCATCAGGCTTGAGGGATCGGCAAGCGCGATGCACCCCTTGTACCGGATACGCGGATAACGCCCTCCCTGCTCCAGGAGATACCGGATCGCTGTCGGATCGGAAAGGCCGGAGGCCTCCACGATGATCTTGTCCGGCTGCATCTCCTGCGCAGCATCCAATGCGGAAAAGAACTCCTCCAGGCGGCAGGCACAGAATATGGAACCGTTCTCGATCCCTTCCATTGATGCGCCTAAGCCCGCAAGAAGAGCGCTGTCCACGGCTGTCCTGCCGAACTCATTCACGATCAGGTGGATCCTCTCACCCCGGTACTCCGAAAGCATCCGCGAGATAAGCGTCGTTTTACCCGCGCCAAGGAAACCCGTGACGAGGATCAGATCGGTTCGAGTTTCCATCAGAGTACGGCTGCTATCGCAGCGTTCAGTTCATCGCGCGAGGGGATGATGGAAGAGAAGGCAAGCTTGCCGTTAATGTACATGCAGGGCAGGTTTTTAACTCCCATAGCCTTGCAGCGAGCGATGTTCTCCTTCACGGTATATTTGTACTCCACAACGTCGATCGCGTCTCCGAAATGTTCTTTGGCCTCCTGGGCAGCGCCCATCATATAAGTGCATGCGGCGCAGGTGGCGCTGTCGAGCGTGAACACTTCTACGAGCGGCCTGGGCAGGTTCGCGTAATCGGGCAGGTCGACCTTTATATCCTCCTGCACGGCCACGTAATTCTTCAGTATCTCACGCACGCTGTCCGGCTGATGTACGGCCTGTGCAACCGCAATGCCGTTTTCTACGGGTATGGCATAAGGCATATCACACCCCGGTGCGACGATGAAGTTGCTCTTGTCATCCAGGCTATCGATCATGTTGAGCACATATTTCATGTTGTCCTGCTGCGTGCCGTGCAGCATGACAGATGTAAGCGGTATATTGCCGCCGATAGTGATGTTGTAGCGGTCGGTGATCTTCTTTGCAGCGGGCAGGTTCACGTTTTCATCCACGCAGATGCTGTCCGGCCCTGTCTGGCACATGACCTCAATGCTGCGGCTGGCATCGCCGCATACGAAGAAGGAACTGAAGGTACCGCCGTTGCGAATGGATTCGAAAATGCCCTTGTACGGGCCGGTCAGGAATTCCTCAAAATGCGCCGCGGATATCTGGCTCACCAGCGGGTCGACCACGGCGATCACATCCATGCCGGCGGCGGTATAATAGCCTGACATATATTTAGTTGAGGAAGCACACCAGTCCAGCAGTTCATGCACGTAATCCTCATCATCGTACATATCCATGAACAGATTGTTGCCGCGCAGGTGGCTGGCCAATGTGAACGGGCCGCACACCAATCCGTAAAGCGCTGTCGTCTCGCCGACTGCCTTCTTCATACGCTTCATCACGTTCGTTATCATCGGGATACGGCCATCGCGTGCCTTGGGCAGCATGCATTTGCAGGGCACGGTCATGGTATCCGCCAGGGGATGCGTTTTGACGGAAGGAGGGCTGTCCTTTCCCCAGACCAGTTCGCAGCCCAGTATCTCCGCTTCAACCTGCAGATCAAATATCACAGGCTGGCCGTTGGGCTTGTAAAGGCGGTTAACGGCCATGAGGGCATCAAACAGGTCATTCTCGTCTGTCAGGACATCATGTGCACTTTTGCCGATCAGTTTTGCGGCATGGACGCCTGCGAACGGCACCCAGGGAAGCTCGTCTGTCTTTTCATGTCTGAGGACCCGGAAAAGTATTTCTTTCGGCTGCATGCCAATCCCTCCATCATATACATATATCGGTTTTGGGGTGTATTTCGGTCCGTCTTCTCTTGCCGCCGGCATCCGGGTCCTGAGGGTTTCAAAATAAACGGACACCGGGCAGCACCTTTTTTCAGAGGCATTTTATCATACCGGAAACCGGTTGACAAGCGGCCGGATACCCGCTTATAAATATTACTCCGGAGTATGTTTCCGAAGCCTGATCTTAAGTGGTTTCCCTTTAAAAACTCATCCTCAAGCCCCGAACAGCACATATATCTTTTTAGTTTAAACCATTTACATTCACTATTGCCTTGCGCTCTGCGTTGGCATATAATACTTTCCGTCACCTTGAACCTCACAGAATAAGGGTCCCGACAGATAAAAGAACGCCGGACAGGGCAAAAGATAAACGATATGAGAGAACTTGCTGTACTTGATTACAAAAACTATATCGAAAACGGTACCATAGAGAAAAGGCCTTCCGTTCGCGGGATCATCATCCGGGGCGAAAAGATCTCTATGGTACACAGCCTGAAATTTGATTATTACAAATTCCCGGGAGGCGGGATCAACGCCGGGGAAACACATATCGAAGCGCTGATCAGAGAAGTACGCGAAGAGGCCGGATTGATCGTGATCCCGAATTCTGTAAGAGCATATGGTTACGTGATACGCAAAGATAAAGGGAAAACGGCCGATCTGTTTTACCAGGAAAACTTCTATTATCTCTGCGAGGCGGAAGAAAAGCAGGCCTCGCAGGATCTGGATGATTACGAGGCAGAAGAACAGTTTGTGCCGGAATGGGTCAAGCCGGAAACAGCCATTCAGATCAACCTCCGGCATGATTACCATGGGAAAGCATCTGTGAATGTCAGCCATATGATGGAACGGGAGGCCGGTGTGCTGAGACTGCTCATAGCCGAAGGCTATTTTCGGGTATAAACTGCTCAGGAGTGTGATCAGGATGGATAAACGAGCATATGCATTTATAGGCTATACAGGCCAGGAGATCTCGTATTTTGAGATACCATGGGATGATGAGATCCCGAAACCCGGCTCCGTTGCCATGACGGGACCTGCGGTGGAGACGGACCGGATCCGCTATATCCGTTCCATTCGCAGCAAAGCCCCCGGAGATATTACCTCTGTTTCTGTTGAAAAAAATATCCTGCACATCGAGATCGTACCTGCTACGACCCGTGACGACTTCACCCTCACAGTCGGGGATAAGCGCTTTACGCGCAAGGAGTTTCAGATCAACACCCGTACAGCGGATGACAGATTTGCCCGCTTAGAGGAAGGCCGTGTTCTGTATCGCCTATACACGCCGGATGCCAGAGGGTCCAGGCCTATGATCCTGTTCCTGCACGGCGGAGGAAACGGAGGATATGAAGGGGAACGGGACAACAACAAGCATATCGTGACCGATTACGGACCGGTCAACTTTGCCGAGAAGTATCCGGATATTTACGTCATGGCGCCTATGGCTGTGGAAGCCCGGCGGGATATGCGCGCTTTCAATCCGAACCGCCGCTTTGCCCAAAGCGATTCCTTCGATGTCCCAGGCTGCGGCTGGTGCCGTGAATACCTTGGCCAGGTGTGCGATATCATACGCCGCATGGTCGAAGAAAACAAGGTAGACGGAAAGCGGATCTACGTAACGGGAATGTCCATGGGAGGCGCAGGCACCATACGCGCCATGTCCGTGGGAGCAGATCTGTTTGCCGCATGCGTACCCGTCTGTCCGACCATGACGCCTGAGACATTTTCTATCCTCAGTTCGATCCGCAGACCCGTATGGGTGACATCGGCCTATATCGATCACACTCTCTACCGGCATAAGTACCTTGTCGATGCCGTTATGCATATGCGCGATAACGGCAACAGCAATGCGCGCCTTACGCTCTTTTCGCCGGAGGAACTGGAAAAGTATGATATCGCCATCACCCCGGATCTTCCCTATCCCCGCCTTTTCGGAGAAAACCATGCCAGCTGGGTACCGACGTACAGCAATGAATACGGCATCATGTCCTGGCTTCTGAACCAGGTGAAGGAGTAGGGCCGGATCATCTCTCCGGGCGTTCTGGTCCTCTTCCTTCTGCCTGCTATCCGATCACCCTGTACCTGAGCCGCAGATAGGAATCCTGCAGTACGGCACAGTCTGTCAGCTGCAGGACGCCTAATGCGGGAAGCTCATCTCTGCATGTCAGGGATCGCCCATCGATCAGCGTGGATGTGTCTTTTCCGCCTATCAGTACAGGCGCAACGACCAGATCCACATGATCAAAAAGCTTCTCCCGGAGGAACAGGCTGTTGACCGTTCCGCCGGATTGCACTGTCAGCCGTTCACAGCCATAGTCTTTTTTCAGCCGGACAAGTGCCGCGTGCAGGTCTGTTTCTTCCTGAAAAATGATATGCAGGTTGTCTGCCTCAACCCCAAAGGCCGGGTGTGCCCGGTTGGACGTGATCAGCACGAATGTCTTTGCCCATGCGCAGAAGTACTTTACGCCTTTTTCCGTCAGGTGATGATTGTCAAGTATCACGAATGATACGGGTGACTTGTCCGGCGGAGCCTTGTGGTTCACGCCCATCTTCTCCTGAACCCTGCCTGTATTGAATGACCAGAGATCCGTCGTCTGCTCGATATCATAGTACTGATGCAGACCTTGCCTGACGCCGTCTATCAGCGGGAGATCCCTGTCCACATCCAGTTCATCGTTTGCACCTGTGCTGATCTTTCCATCCACGGACATCAGCATAAACAGTGTTGTGACCGGTCTTTCCATCCTTCACATTCCTTCTTCCCTGATGATCAGTACATCGTTCTCGCCCATATGCTCCAAAACAGATCGTCTTTCCTTGTTAATACAGATTATAACAGATTATTCCCGGGCTGACCCGACATTTCCTGCGGGAATCTGTCTGTATTCAGTGCAAAGCTGCAGCAACCAGGTTTACCATAAAAGTCCATAATTTCACCCCAATAAAAAAGACAGCATGCCGTGAACCAGATAGAATGATCAGCCTTTGTATGTAACAGAGTATGTAGTAGCCCGCACGGATTCCTTAGGGAAACGGCAATTCGGATACTGTAAGACTGCATATCGTAGAATCGCTAAGAACATGAATCGGTTCTTTAGAGGAGAATACAGGCTTTTGAGACGTTTGCTTTTTATCATATAAAAACGATACAAAGCGATATTGAAGAAGACGAACGGCTAACAGGCAATCCGATGCAGCTGATCCAGATCGTTTCCATTCTGCTGGGCAACGCCATCCGGCACGCCACAGGCAGCGGGATCAGTCTAACGC
>DBXA01000096.1 GCA_002309235.1 Christensenella sp. UBA1224
GAGATGCTTTCAAAGCCGATGAACGCCCACAGCGAGATCACCGCGATCTTCACGATCTGCCCAAGGGGGGCTTTGCCCGTCACGAAGGCCGGTGACCAATTGTCTGTAAGGTGAATCGCCGCGCCGCAAAAGCACAGCACGATACCCACCACGAACAGAAGGACCATGCCGATCATCAGCCTTGCCGCGACATTTTTCGACCGCGCACAGAGAAACGCTGCGGCGAGAATGAAAGCGACGGACAGAAGCGCCTCGCCCAGATACACACCATAGCCGAAAAGTTCGTACATTCTTCCGAAGCGGAATATGTCCCCGAGAAAATAGCGTGCGAACAGCGGCAGCGAGGTCGCGTTCGCCCAGAGCATCGCCAGATAGGTCAGCATCAGAAACCATGCGGCAAGGAAGCCGTGATCGTAGCCGAAGCATTCACGGCAGAAGGAATAAACTCCGCCCGCATCGGGGTAGCAGCTCATCATATACGCGTAATTTTGGCAAACTACCAGCATGATAATCGCACCGAGCACAAGGCCGATAACACTGCCAACGGGGCCAGCCTGGGCAAGATAGGTGTTGGCTGTGACTACAAGAGAGCCCCATCCGATGCTGGTGCCCAGAGCGAAAGCCCATGCTCCTATAGGGGAGAGGTTTCGCGTCAGGCTTTTTCTTGTCTGTATGTCCATTTCAACACTTCTTTCCTGCCGAAAACATTTAACCGAGGGGCTATTACGTCCCCTTAGGAATCAGTCTGTCTAAGGTTTCCATCACTTTAGGCGCGTCGTAAGGTTTGGCCAGGTGCCCGTCCATACCGGCCTCGAGAGCGATCTTCTGATCCTCCTCAAAGGCGTTGGCGGTCACGGCGATGATCGGGACATGCGCTTTCCGCGGGTCTTCCAACGCCCGGATCTGTCTTGCAGCTTTTTAAAGCTGATCGAATAATACTTGCTGCTCAGCAAGCTGAGATAATTCGGCTCTTCCTCGGCTGCTCAAATTTGCTTTCATATGGCGGGAATAAGCTTTTCCAGCGTGCCAAACAGGATCTCGGGTTCGACCGGTTTGCTCAGGTGCGCATCCAGCCCAGCCTGCAAGCTGCGCTGCACATCCTCGTCAAAGGCGTTGGCTGTAAGCGCGATGATCGGGATGCTCTTTGCGTCCTCCCGTTCCATAGCGCGGATCACTTTTGTTGCCTCCAGGCCATCCATGATCGGCATGCGCATATCCATCAGGATGGCTGAATAATATCCTGCGTCATGGGAAGCGAACAGATTCACAGCTTCCTGTCCGTTCTCCGCGTGATCCACTTCCATTTCGCGCATACCGAGTACCATCATCATGATCTCGGCATTTACCTGCACATCCTCAGCGAGAAGTATCCGGCGACCTTTCAGATCCGCCGTTTTCTTTGCAAGCGCCTCGTTCTTGCGCCGGAAAGCTTCCCGAAATTCGTCCATCACACTGCCTGCGAACAGCGGTTTCGCAACAAAGGTATCAACACCGGCCGCTCTCGCTTCATCTGCTACATCGTCCCAGTTAAAAGAAGTCAAAATGATAATCGGGGTATCATTGCCCACGATCTGTCTGATCTGGCGCGTTGTTTCCACGCCGTCCAGCTCCGGCATTTTCCAATCCACCAGGATCAGATCATATTCTTCCTGACGGCCGTGGCGAAGTCTTACCTTATCGATACCTTCCCATCCGGATTCCGCCGTTTCACAACTGATGCCGATCTGCCCAAGGATTACCTCAGCATGCTCCAGTGCGATTCTATCATCATCGATCACCAGCACGCTCATGTCGTGCGGATTCAGATCACCATCCGCCGCTAATGTATCTTTCCGGCCTGATTCCTCCAGAGTAACGGTGACAGTAAAAGTAGTTCCTGCACCTTTTTCGCTCTCTACTTCTATGGTGCCATTCATGAGTTCTACGATACTCTTTGTAATCGGCATGCCGAGGCCGGTACTGCCGTATTTGCTGGTGGAAGAGGAATCCTCCTGGCTGAAGGCCTCAAAGATATGCGGGATGTATTCTTTGCTCATACCAATGCCGGTATCTTTGAACGTGAGATGGAGCGTCGCCATATCATCGAAACGATGCCCCTCTTCGATGAGAAACGTCACCTTTCCGCCTTCCGGCGTAAACTTCACGGCATTGCCCAGAATATTCAGCATCACCTGTTTCAGCTTCATGGCGTCGCCGATATAGTAATCATCGATCTTCCCGATGATCCTGCATTCGTAGTGAATGCCCTTGTCCCGGCACTGACCGCCGATCATGTTGTTGACCTGCTCCAGATTTTTTGAGAAAGAGAATTCTTCTTTCTTGATGACCATGCGTCCGGACTCTATCCGCGACATATCCAGAATGTCATTGATGATCCCCAGCAGATGGCGGGCGGAAGCACCGATCTTCTCCAGATATTCCTTCACCTTGTCCGATGCGGTAGGATCATTCATTGCGATATTGTTCAGACCGATGATCGCGTTCATGGGCGTACGTATCTCATGGCTCATGTTAGAGAGAAAAGCAGTCTTGGCCCGATTGGCCTGCTCGGCAGTGTCCAGAGCGTCCCTGAGCGCCTGTTGCTGCGTCAGAGATTTTCGCATATCTTCATCAATATCGGAGAAGCCCACGCCAATAGCGTGAACGATATGATCATCCCGGTCCTCCGGATGACGAACACCCGCCATTCTCAGCATGGCATAGGATTCCTTCCCATCGTTCAGTTCAAGAAAGCGGTACGCAATGATCTGCTGTGTTGCAAGCGCGGCGCGGATGTTTTCCGGCTGAATGAAAGCAAGATAGTCTTCTCTGTAAGGCTCCGCCACATGATTGTAGGCAAAAGCAGTGAAATCCCTCAGGAAGGGGAATGATGCGCCAAGTGCGGGTGCTTCGCTGAATCTGGGATCATCGCGGTAGCAGATTGCTTCGTCTTTGTCCAGATCCACATAGTAAACGCTTCTGTAGTCGGATGCCATCGCGGTGATCATCTGATCCTGCTGTTTCTGAAGAGCCTGCTGCTCCAGAAGCAGTTCTTTCTCCTTCAGCCTGGTCCTGTTCCGGCGGCTGTCCCGGACAAGCAGAAAAATAATCAGGGCTATGACGGCAAGGATCGCGCTGGCAAACAGCGTCATATGATCCCGAAGCATATCGACAAAGCCATATGTATACAGGCCGGAGGTGTATCGATAGGAGATATTCTGCGCGTAGTCGCTGCCCAGGATGGTAATGCCCCGATTGAGGAGCTTGAGTAATCCTTCATTCCCGATTTCAACGCCGAAGCAGCGATCATCACTTCTTGCAGCCTGCTGCATGGAAAGGCCTTCATACTTGCTGTTGCGGAGAATGTCGTTTGCTCTGAGGCCGTTCAGGGTCGTTACGCCGACTTCCCCGGAAAGTACGGCCTCAAGGCAGTCTTCAATCGACGGATAAAGCGTGATCTCCGCATCGGGATAATTTGTCCGCACATAGTAGTACTGCATGCGATTATTTTCATTGACCGCGAATGTCTGTAATTTTTCCTCGCTGAATTCCCCATGATAGACCAACTCTGATGAAGCGGAAGCAACTGCATGGGACTGATTGATCCCGTTCACTTCCGAGTAATACAAACCACCGCCAACGGGAAACGCGGTATCAATTTCGCCTGCGTTCATGGCTGCGATCATATCATCGTATTTTTCGTAGCCGGTATAAGTAACATTCAGATCACCAATGCCAAGCCCCTCCAGGAGATCAGGGATATAATCCTTGATCAGGCCGATGACCTGTCCCTGCTTATCGGTGTCACTGTAGGGCAGATAATTTTCCAGATATCCTATGTGAAGCGTGTCATGTGAGGAGATCCATTCAAGTTCCGCTTCAGAAAATGCCCGCGCAGTAATACTGGCCGGGTAATACTTGGCGCTGAGGGAATAGAGGAAATTCGGCTCCTCCTCAGCCAGACGAGACTGCGCCTCGTTTAGTGACGAGAGAAGATCCGGCCTTTGGATACTGACGCAAAGGTAATAATCGGTCGACCCGAAAACCAGCAGCGGCACCGCGTGATCCCGTCCGTATGCACCATCGCTTTCTGCCACAAGAATATCTACCTCGTGGCTGTCAAAAGCGCCAAACAGTCCGGTATAATCCGGAAAGACGGTAACTTCCGCCTGAATGGCATGCTCTTGAAGAAATGTGTTCAGTGTACTTATCATGGCGCTGTCAAGAACACCGATTTTCCTTCCATTCAGGGTATCTGTATCCTGTGTGATATCCGTGTCCGTATCATGCCGCACCAGATAATAGGACTCACTGCCCATGGCGGCATCTGGGTAACCAATCAACCCTTCCCGGTCGTCCCTGTAAGCCAGACCGGCCAGCAGATCGATCTTGCCATCAAGGAGCATCTGGTACAGCTCGGAAAAACCGCCGTAAACATACTCATATTTCCAGCCGGTATACTCTGAGATCTTCCTGTAATACTCGTAGGCGTACCCGGTTTTGACCAAACCGTCCCCCGCACCTTCCTGAAAAACTTCGTTTTCGTAATATCCGACCCGGATAACCTCCGGATCGTTCTCGACCGCGAAAGCCTGAATGGGGATCAACATCACGGCAAGAAGCAAAACGCAGCCAACCGCGAGGATCCTGCGCAGAGACAGCATTCTTCTGGGCATTTGCAAAATATCCATTTGTATTTATCCCTCCCGCTTCACATACGACAGCTCGATGTCATAACCAAGAGCTTCCATCGTGGCAACAAAGGTCTTGTTGATGATCTTTTCCGGTGTTTTGATCAGCCGACTGACGTAGGAGCGCGTGGTCGAAAGCTCTTCGGCGAGCTTTGCCTGCGTCTTGCTCTCCTCAATGCATTTGACCTTTACGTCGATTTCAATATTATTTATCAGCACAAGTCCGCCTCGTTTTCTGCCTGCAAATGTTTCCTTATACGTGAAACTAATTATACTATATAAAAACGCTGATTTCAACTGAAATTGTATGTTCATCGCTTGATTGTTTGCGGTAAACTGAGAGTGTAGCAAAAGGGCGCGAAAAAGAGAGCAGGGCTCAGGGAAAGGGAAAGAGCCATTGCCAACACCGAGAAAAACCGTTACCCTTTAGTTTGATCAGAAC
>DBXA01000063.1:0-17793 GCA_002309235.1 Christensenella sp. UBA1224
GGTCAGTGCGCGCCGCGGCGCGGGAGGGGGGACGGGTGAGGAGGTACGGATTGCCACGGCGTTCCGCTTCGCGGAAGCCTCGCAATGACGCGGTCCTCCTAAAGGGGTATCATTCTCGCGATGACGCGGGGGCAAGCTCACAATGACGCGCGGGGGACGGGTGTGTCTCGAGCGGCCCCGGTGGGCGTTCCTGACGTTTATGTCAGCGCTTTCTCCGCTGCTCGTACAGCTTCGTGACCGTTTCCACCACTTGGTCAAAATCCATGTGGGTGGTGTCCACGACCACGGCGTCCTCCGCCTGCGTGAGGGGGCTCTCCGCGCGGTGCATATCATTATAATCCCGCTTGTTCACATCTTCAAGCACCTTCTCGAACGTGGCGGAAGGGTCGTTCAGCTGGGCAAGACGGCGGCGGGCGCGCTCCTCGGGGGAGGCGGTCAGGTAAATCTTAAGCAGCGCGTCGGGGATGACGCAGGTGCCGATGTCGCGGCCGTCGCACACCAGGAACATGCGCCCGGCCAGCTCCCTCTGCCGCGCCACCAGCGTGACGCGCACCGCTTTCACGGTGCCCACGGCGGAAGCGGCCATGGAGACCTCGGGCGTCCTGATCTCGCCGGAGACGTCCCGGCCGTTGAGCAGCGTGTGCTGGCGGTTCTCCTCGTCGTAAGTCACGTCCACCAGGCAGTCTTTGAGCGCTTCGGGCACTTTTTCCGCGTCCGAGGGCTCGATGCCCAGCGAGAGCATGTACAGGCCCACCGCGCGGTACATGGCGCCGGTGTCCAGATAATGGCCGCCCAGGCGTTCGGCCACGGCCAGGGCCACGGTGCTTTTGCCCGCGCCGCAGGGCCCGTCGATAGCGATCGAGATGTTCATGGTTGGCTCCTTTATAGTGGTTAGTGGTTAGTGGTCAGCGGGCAGCCGGCGGCGGGTCAGCAGAAGGAAAAGGACTGCTCCCGCGGCTGCGCCGCAGATATCGATGAGGACATCGGTTATGCTGGCGCTGCGGCCGGCCGGCAACAGCTGGTGGAGCTCGTCTCCTGCCGCGTATACGGCGCAGGATGCGATCGCCCACAGCCAGGGGCGTTTTCGGTATAGTGAGACGTGCAGCGCTATGAGGAAGGCGAGCAGGGCGAATTCTCCGATATGCCCGGCTTTACGTACCAGATCGGTGATCGTTTTCCTGCGCTTTGCGTTATCCGCATCGGGTGCTTCGGCGTGCTGAAAAGCTTTCGTATCCGCGGATGCGTCTTCCGCGTCGGCTCCTGCACCGGTTTCCGGGATGCTCACTGCGCCTTCCGCTGCGCTTTTCCCGGCTGAGCCTATCATGACGTTTACAATGATGTCGCTCGTGCCGAGTGAGGCAGCGCCATCCTGCGCCGAGAACAGATATATCATCAGCATCACGGCTGCGATCAGGATAGGGCTCAGTATGCGCAGCATGGTTATACACCGGCTGTTGATCTCTTTTTTCAATCTGGTATACGCCCGCTTTCCGAGTATCAGAAATCAATTATAAAGGCAATATGCCTTTGTGTCAAACGGATTCTTCAGCATCTGGTCAGATAAGGAAGGCGCTGATGGGCAGAACGAGCCTGTAAAGCTCATGGTAGAAAACCTGTACGTGCTTGAATGCCGTTTCTGTGGTATACTGTAAGCATCTTGAAGGGAGGCTTGCGGATGCGCAGATGGACGATAGCGGGTATGCTCGCCTCTCTTGCGGCATGCATTTCCGGGCTGGTCATCGGCAATGATACGATCGCCTACGCAGGTGCGGGAGCTTCTGCCGCCATATTTCTGATCACGTTCTTTCTGGAAAGGCCTGCCTTTGCCGCGGCAGCGGCCGTGCTCACGGCGGCCTGCGCCTCGTTGGGCATGGCAGTATACAAAGGCGAGCCGGGTATGGTCTACTACGCGGCGATGCTGTGCGTTGCCGTAACCGCTGCGTGGCTGGTATGCTGGGCGGGATCATTGCTCCCCCGTGTCTTTTTGGAAGAACGGTCTCCCGGCATTCCCGCAAGGATATCGGCATTTGCATTTGCCCTTATCGCGGCCTGTGCCCTTGCCTGGCCGCTGATCGCTTACCTGACGGGAGAGAAGGGCATACCGCTCGGCGATGAGGCGGCAAGGATCGCAGAGATCGTTTGCATAGCCGCGGTCCCTGCGCTTATCTGTGCCTGCGCCGTGTGCAGGAGCCCCGTAACTGTCATGGCGTCCGTTTGCATTATGCTGTTTTCGGCGGCTTACAGGCCCTCTCTCTTCCCGGAGATCATGGTGATGGCCTTTGCGGCTTCTATCGCCGCCTGCGCAGGCTGCACGGGGCCGCTCGGCATCCTGATGCCGTTTGCGGTGCCCGGCACGACAGCAGCTCTCCTGTATACCGGCATGGTGCATGCCGATGCGATCGTTCCCGCGCTCAATAAGCCCGAGTGGCTCATGCAGATATATGTTTCCCGCGGGTGGCCCGGCATAGCAGGTCTCGGCGCAGCCTTCGGTGCCGCGGCTTTTCTCGCAGGTACAGGTATCCGGCAGAGGGTGTTCGCAAGTGTGCCCTGCATGGCGCTTTGTGTATACGGCGTACGGTTCCTGTGCTTTGGTTCTGTCCCGGATAAGCAGGAGCTGGGCGTGCTCGCTGCCTGTTACGGCCTGTGCCTTTTGCTGGATCTCACATCCGGCGGCGGGCGGCGCAGGCGTGCGCCGGAACATACGCAAGGGCGCAGCAGGAAGGGGAGCAGGTTCTCCGAAAAACCGGGCAGAAGGCCGAGAAGGTACTGATATGCCAAACGGATCTTAACACATATAGAAAGGGCTGCCCGGGAAAAAGGCAGCCCTTATGATATGATCCGGTTTTAGTACAGTACCTTGCTCAGGAATTCCTGCGTGCGGGGGTTCTGCGGGTGCTCGAACAGCTCTGTGGGTGTACCCTCCTCCGCGATGTTCCCGTCATCCATGAAGATGACCCTGTCGCTGACTTCCTTGGCAAAGCCCATCTCGTGGGTGACGATGACGCTCGTCATGCCGCTCTTGACCAGCTCCTTGATGACCTGCAGCACCTCGCCTACCATTTCCGGGTCGAGAGCGGAGGTCGGTTCGTCAAAGAGCATGACATCGGGTTCCATCGCGAGCGAACGCACGATGGCAAGGCGCTGCTTCTGTCCGCCGGAAAGACGGCTGGGATGCGCGTCCTTCTTGTCGGTGAGGCCGATACGGGCGAGAAGCTCATCCGCCATCTCATCCGCCTCCTTCTGGGTCTTCTTCTTGAGGAGGACGGGAGCGAGCGTGATGTTCTTCTTGACGGTCAGATTGTTGAAGACGTTGAAGTGCTGGAACACCATGCCCATCTTCTGACGGTGGGCATCCACGCTGATGCCCTTCTGGGTGATATCCGTGCCTTCGAAGAAAATCTGGCCGGAGGTGGGCGTCTCAAGCATATTGAGGCAGCGGAGGAAGGTGGACTTGCCGGAGCCGGAAGGGCCTATGATGGTCAGTACTTCGCCCTTATCCACATGCTCGTTCACACCCTTTAATACCTTGAGGGAACCGAAATCCTTTTTCAGGTCCACTGTTTTGATCATGTGCTCATATTTATCAGTCACTTGCCTTCATCTTCCTTTCCAGTGCGGCGATCGCCTTCGACAGTACAAATGTTACGCAGAAGTAGATGATGCCCGCGATGAGGAGGGGCTCGATGATGAGGAAGGTAAAGCCGTTTATGGTCTTATAGGTGGTCATGATATCGCCGATGAAGAAGGTGGACGCAAGAGAGGTCTCCTTGATGATCGCCACGAACTCATTGCACAGGGCGGGAAGGATGTTCTTGACCGCCTGGGGGAGAACGACGTGGATCATGGCCTGCTTGGAGGAAAGGCCGAGGGAACGGGCTGCCTCCATCTGGCCGCGGTCTACAGCGCCTATGCCGGCGCGTACGATCTCCGCCACGTATGCGACAGAGTTGAATACGAGGGCGATGACGACGCAGGTGAATTCACTCAGCTTGAGCGCCGGTACCAGGTTCGGCAGCATGAAGTAGAAGAAGTACAGCTGCAGAAGGAGCGGGGTGCCGCGCACCACTTCTACATAAGCTGTGCAGAGAAAACGCACGGGGAGCAGCCTGCTCCTGCGGGCGATCGCGAGAAGCGATCCCAAAACGCTTGAGCAGAGTACCGTGATGAGCGATAGCTCTATGGTGATCCAAAGTCCATCGGCAAACAGGTATCCGTACTTGCTCAGGACCTTGATGATGTTCTGTAACAATTGTCACCCCTCCGGTTTCGATGCGATATTGATGAAATGGATGCGGGCGGACCGCCCGCATCCGTGTTCTGCCGAATTTATCAGTATGTCTCTATGCCGAGGCTCTTGGCGAGTGCTTCCGCATCATCCTTCCAGACCTTGTAAAGGCCCAGCTCGTTGACTTCCGCAAGGATCTCGTTGATGGCTTCGATGAGTGCCGTTTCGCCCTTTGTGACGGCGAGTACGTTGCCCTCGGAGGAATAGTCGAATTTGAAGGAAGCGAGCTCGATCTTATCGGAGCCGTTGCTGTTGATGATCAGCTCACCGTTGGTCGTATCCACCGCCACGGCATCCACGCGGCCGTTGATGAGGGCCAGTACGGATTCATTGATGTTGGAGAAGGGCTTGAGAGATATATCCTCAGGCAGCTGGCTGGAAACCAGGTTGTACTGCAGGGAAGCGATCTGGGCGGCGATCGTCTTGCCGGCGAAATCCTCCGCGGCGGCATAATTTTCCGCTTCGCCTGCGCGGACGAGCAGGCCCTGGCCGCCTTCGTCATCCATGTTGAAGTAGGCGGAGAGCTCCATATTCTCGGCGCGCTCCTCTGTCCAGGCAAAGCCGGAGATGGCCATGTCTACCTGGCCCTGGGTGACAGCGGCCTGCAGAGCGCCGAAATCCATGGGCTTGATCACGAGCGTGACGCCAAGCTTTTCCGCAATGTACTTCGCAAGCTCTATATCGCTGCCGACATACTGCGCATCTCCCTCTTCATTCGGGTTGATGAATTCCAGGGGAGCGAAATCCGGCGAGGTGGCAAATGTGATCTGGCCGAGTGCCAGGATATCGTCAAGCTTTGAGCCTTCCGCAAAAGCGGAAACGGCTATGCCGAGGGAAAGGACGAGTACGAGTATGACAGAAATGACTTTTTTCATGAAGGGTTCCTCCTGCTGTTGCTGTGTTGTGAATAATTATACACATAATATGTGCGCACGCAATAGGTTTACGACAATTTTACCGGCTAAAGAGCAAATAAACTATGAATGCGCGTCTGCATAAAATAATGCATAGAATGCATAACACAAGCGGCCTGCCGCAGAACAGGCCGCCTGCAAGAATAATATGTATGCGGGAAACTATTTCTTGGGTGTTATCACATCACAGCCGGTCCACTGCCTCAGGACTTCCGGTACGACGACGCTGCCGTCCGGCTGCTGGAACTGCTCTACGATAGCGGGGATCAGGCGGCTGGTGGCGAGGCCTGAGCCGTTGAGGGTATGTACGAATTCCAGCTTCTTCGTCTCATTGCGGCGGAAGCGTATATTGCCGCGGCGCGCCTGGTAATCATGCGCGTTGGAGACGGAGGAGCATTCCTTGTAGATGCCCATGGAGGGGATCCACAGCTCGATGTCGTAGGTGGTGGCCATGGAGGCGGAGCAATCGCCCGCGGCGAGCTTGGAGAGGCGATAGTGGAGGCCCAGGCCGTCTACCAGGGCGCATGCCTTGCCGATGAGCTCCTGGAGCATGGCATCGGAATCTTCAGGTTTTGTGTAGCCGAACATCTCTACCTTATTGAACTGGTGGCCGCGGATCATGCCGCGCTCCTCGGCGCGGTAGGTGCCGGCTTCTCGGCGGTAGCAGGGTGTATAGGCGAACAGCCTACGGGGCAGATCGTCCTCGTTCAAGATCTCACCGCGGTACAGATTGATGAGAGCTGTCTCGGCGGTGGGCAGCATGAAATGGAAGCCCTCTTCGGTGAGGCGGAAGACATCTTCCTCAAATTTGGGGAACTGGCCGGCTGTCAGACCGCACTCATAGGTGAGCATATGGGGCGGCAGCATGAATTCATAGCCGTCCTTGATATGTGTGGTGACGAAGTAGTTGAGCAGGGCCCATTCCAGCTGCGCGCCTGTACCGGTGTACAGCCAAAAGCCGTTGCCGCCCATCTTGACGCCGCGCTCATAATCGATGAGCCCCAGACTTGTGCACAGATCCACATGGTTCTGCGCCTCGAAAGAGAATTCGGGCTTTTTGCCGCAGACGCGGACGACCTGGTTGTTCTCCTTTCCGCCGGGCTGCACGTCATCGGCGGGGAGGTTCGGCAGGGCGAGGACGAAGGTGCGGATCTTTTCTTCCAGCTCCTTCTGCTCGGCATCCATCTCCCGGATCTTCTCGGCAAGGGATTTGAGCTCCGCCATGAGCTCCGCGGTATCCTGCCCCTGCTTTTTCATGACGGGGATCTGCTTGTTCTTCTTGTTCTGCTCGGCCTTGGTCGCCTCGTTGAGCTGTATGAGCTCGCGCCTGCGGGAATCCATGGCAAGGAAATCGGTGAGGTCGAGATCGTAGCCGCGCTTCTTCAGAGCCGCGATGACGTATTCGGGATTGGAACGGATAAGGTTGATGTCCAGCATAATAAATCATCCTCCTGGAATGTGGTTTCTTGCGTGAGACGGCATAAAAAACATCCCCGCAATATATGTGTATTGCAGGGACGGACAAATACAGATATCGGCCCGCGGTGCCACCCCGTTTGGCGGCTGAAGCCGCCCTCTCGTAAGATGCTGTATCGGTCATCGGCCGCGGCGCTCATCGCGCCGAAGCTCCCGGATGGAGGCTTTTCCGATCGCCAGCCGGCTCGCACCAGGCGCCGGCTCTCTGCATGGCGGGCAGAAAGCTTTCCGTTCATAGCTGTAAGAGTAATTATACAACTTTTTTTACCGGGTGCAAGAAAGTTTGGTTAAATACACCGGAAAAAACCTTTAAACAGCAATGGTCACTGGTTCGGGTTTGCCGGTGCGACGAAGGTATCTTCTCCGCTGGTATCTATGACGGTATCTGTGGGTGCCTCGGCTGTCTGACCGGAAGAGGCCGCAGCCGCGGCATCGGACTGGGCATCGATATACGTTGCGGACATGGCGGTAGGCACGATCTCCGCCGGCTTGCGGAAGCTCAGCCCAAGCATGACCAGGAGCATGAGGGAAAGCGTGCCCAGTGCGGAGAAGATGAGCTTGCCTATATTATTATAGCGGCCGCGCCAGGCGAGCAGCATGCCGATGGGCGGGAGTACCACGCACAGCACTGTCAATACGATGAGCCTTTTCCTTGCGGCTTCTTTTCTGTTTCGGGCGTCCATAATGTATCCTCCAAAAGATCAGGATATCTGTCGTGACCGGCTCCGCTATTATAGCAGAAACAGCGGCGCGTGGCAAACGCCTGATTTTAGACCCATTCCTTGTTTTTGCGGATGTAGAACCTCTTGAGCAGCTGCGCGAGCAGGCTGTAGACGACCATCAGTATGACCAGCCACATGCCGAAGGCAACCGGCATGACGGGAAGATCGAACAGTATCGCGACGGGCGTAAAGCCTATGAGGAGGGTCGCCGCTACGACAAGAATGGTGGAAAGCGTCAGCTGACGGGAAGCGCGGTCCTGCAGGAAGGGGATCTTGGGCGTGCGTATGGTGTGTATGACGACCGTCTGGGATATGACGCCAAACATGAACCAGCCGCACTGGAAGAAGCCNNGCCTTGGACAGATCGCTGAACCTGAACACATGCCAAAGCACCAGGAAGCACAGTACATCCAGTACGGTGCTCAACAGGCCGAAGTAAACCATGAACTTCTTGATGCCGGGGATATCCCACTTTTTGGGCAGGCGTATATATTCATCCTCCACATGGTCGAAAGGCATGCCCAATTGGGCAAAATCGTTCAGGATGTTCTGCACCAGTATGTGGAGCGGCATGAGAGGCAAAAACGGCAGGAAGATGCTGGCGATCAGCACCGAGAACATATTGCCGAAATTGCCGCTTACGGACATCTTCAGGTACTTGGACATATTGGCGAAGGTCCTTCGGCCTTCGATAACGCCCTCGTCGAGCACGTTCAGGTCCTTTTCGAGCAGTATGATATCGGCGACTTCCTTTGCGATATCCACTGCGGTATCGACGGATATGCCGACATCCGACTGCTTGAGCGGCAGGCTGTCGTTGATGCCGTCTCCCATGTAGCCGACGGTGTGGCCGTTGGCCTGGAAGGCCTTTACGACGCGCTGCTTCTGGAAGGGGGAGAGCTTGGAGAAGATACGGCATTTTTCGCATGCTTCGCGAAGCTGTGCGTCGTCCATTTCTTCTACCTTGGCGCCTGTGAGCGTGTAGCTCGTATCGATCCCAAGGCGTCCGCAGATGTTGATGGCCACGCCTTCGGTATCGCCTGTCAGTACGACAGTGCGCACGCCGTTGCGGCTGAGCGCCTTGATAGCGGATTCTGCGGAAGGCTTGGGCGGATCGAGGAAGCCCACAAAGCCGATCAGTACCATATCGCTCTCGTCGTCCACGCTGAAGGTTTCAACGTCGTGAACGTTGTTTTTCTGCGCGACGGCAATGACGCGTATGCCTTCCAGGTTGTTTTCGGTCGCTATCTTCTGCGCGTTTTCAATGAGCTCCGGCGTGATGGGCTTTACCTCGCCGTCCAGCTCGATATAGCCGCAGATGGATAGTATCTCTTCGACGGCGCCTTTTGTGATCAGCTGGCGCTTGCCGCTCTTATCCCTTAGGACCACGCTCATGCGCCGGCGGCTGAAATCGAACGGGATCTCATCCTCTCGCACGTAGGATTCTCTGAGGACGAAAAGATCTTCCTTTTCGGCGCGGTTGATGATGGCAAGATCCATCAGGTTTTTGAGGCCGGTCTGGAAATAACTGTTGAGGAAGGCATGGCGCAGCACCCGCTTGTCCTCACGTCCCTGGGCATCCATGTACTTTTCGAGTATGATCTCATCCTGCGTGAGAGTGCCGGTCTTGTCGGTACAAAGGATATCCATTTCCCCGAAGGTCTGTATACTCCCCAGACGCTTGACGATGGTCTGCTTTTTCGACATGTTGACGGCGCCCTTTGCGAGGGAAGACGTCATGATGACGGGGAGCATCTCCGGCATGATGCCTACGGCGATGGTGATCCCGAACATCAGGGATTCTACCCAGTTCCCCTTGGTGATGAAGTTCGCGATGAAGATGACCGGCACCATCACCACCATGAACCGGATCAGGAGCTTGCTGATGGAATCCACATTCTGCTCATAGCTGCTCTTGTCCTGGTAGGTGTTGAGGCTCTTCGCCATGCTGCCGAAGTATGTGCGGTTGCCGGTAGCGAGGACTACCGCCTTTGCGCTGCCGGATACGATATTGCTGCCCATGAAGCCGATATTGTCAATTCCGGTCAGGTCGCTGCCCTCGTCGTCCGGGCCGGAGAACTTCTCCACGGGGTTGCTCTCGCCTGTCAGCTGGGATTGGTCGATGAACAGGTCCTTGGATTCGATGAAGCGCACGTCACCGGGGATCATGTCGCCGGAGGCGAGCTTTACGACATCTCCGGGCACGATCTCCTCGATATCGACCTCGATGCTCATGCCGTTGCGTATCACGTCTATTTTATTGGAGATCATCTTCTGCAGCTTTTGGGCTGCGCTGTTGGAACGCTCCGACTGCACAAAGGAGATCACGCCGGAAATGAGTATGACCACGACCAGCATGATGAACGTGGCGGGGGACGGCTGCTCTGCCAGTATGACATCCGTAAGCAGGGTTACAACCGCGACGATCATCAGCACGATGTTGAACGGATTGATCAGCGCCTCTTTTACGCGGCTGAACAGGTTGTTCTCATTGGCTACATCGATGATGTTCCTGCCGTATTCCTCCAGCCTTTCCGCGGCTTCTACCTGATTGAGGCCTTCACTGTCGGTCTTGTAGCGCGCGAACAGCTCCGGATCGTCCAGCCTGGAGAGAGCGATCAGGTCCTTTTCGACCTGCTGGCTCTGAACGGTGCTTTTTTTATCTGCCATGGGACCACCTTTCTTTGAATATACGACAACATGCCCCGCTGTATGGGGATCGGTTTTTTTGCCTTGCTAAAGTATACATGCTTGTGAACGCTTTGGCAAGGGCAACTGTACAACGGCGCTCCTCATCTGATATAATGGGGAAGGATGGTGATATGTCATGATAATCCTTACTCTTGCCGGTGTGTGCAAATCCTTCGTCATGCATGAGGTGCTGCGGGATGTGAACCTCACGGTGCAGCAGGGCGGCAGGATGGGCCTCGTCGGCACGAACGGCAGCGGCAAATCCACGCTTTTCAGCATCATAGCGGGCGGCATGAAGCCGGACGCGGGTACGGTATCCGTCATGAAGGGCACAAGGATAGGTCTCCTCACCCAGCAGGCGGATATCGAGAGCGATCTGACTGTCGTGGAGGAGCTTTCCCGCGTGTTTGACCCCTTAAAGAACGTGGAAAAAAGGCTGCGGGCGCTTGAAAAGGAGATAGCGGAGAAGCATGGGGAGCCGGAGGAGTTCGCCAGGCTCTCTTCCGAATACGATAAACTTCTGAACCGTTTCGAACGGGATGGGGGCTATGAATGGCCATCGCGCATACAGGGCGTACTGGCGGGCCTTGGCTTTACGAAGGAAAGGGCGCAGCAGGCTGCCCGTTCCCTTTCCGGCGGGGAGAAGACCAGGCTGTGCCTGGCGCGGATACTGCTCACCCAGCCGGAGCTCCTGCTCCTCGATGAGCCGACGAACCATCTGGACCTTTCCTCCATCCAGTGGCTGGAGGATACCCTTCGCAAGTACAGGGGCACGGTCATCGTCATTTCGCATGACCGTTATTTCCTCAATGCCGTCTGTGATTCCATAGCGGAGCTTTCCATGACGCATCTTTCCCAGTACTCCGGCAATTACGATACCTTCGTCGCGCAGCGCGAGGCCAATCTGACCCGCCAGATGAAGGAATACGAGATGAAGCAGGCAGAGGTGGCGCGCCAGCTCGCCATCATAGAGCGTTACCGGCTCATGAATACGGAAAAGGCGCACAAGCACGCCCACAGCCACGAGATGCAGCTGCTCAAGACCCTGGGGCAGGATGGATCTGCCGGCCGCGAACACAAGCATGCCTCTGCCCGCGCCCAGGCGTTGGAGAACATACATTTGGATAAGCCCGTAAGCGAGGACAAGGTGAATTTCTCCTTCGAGGCCCGCAGGCGAAGCGGCGAGGATGTGCTGATCGTAAAGGGTCTTGAGAAGGGCTTTGGCGGCCGCACGCTCTTCACCGGGTTCGATCTGCATATACGCCAGGGGGACAGGGTGGGGATCATTGGCCCCAACGGTATCGGGAAGACCACTCTCATCTCCATCATAGCCCGCAGGCAGAAGCAGGATGCCGGAAACGTGATATACGGCACAAATGTCGATCTGGGGTATTATGACCAGCAGCAGGCGGAGCTTACCGGGGATAAGGATGTCATGCACGAATTGTGGGATGCGTTCCCCCGCATGGAGCCCTGGGAAGTGCGCAACGTCCTCGCCCTGTTCCTCTTCACCGGGGATGATGTCTTCAGCCGCGTCTCGGCGCTTTCCGGCGGCGAAAAGGGCAGGCTCGCCCTCGCCAAGCTCATGCTCCGGAAGGATAACTTTCTGGTGCTCGATGAGCCCACGAACCACCTGGATATGGATTCCCGCGAGGTGCTGGAGAACGCGCTGGATGATTTTGAGGGCACTATCCTGACTGTCTCCCACGACAGGTATTTCCTGAACCGCATCGCCAACAGGATCATCGAGATGCGCGAGGACGGCACAGCCGAATACATCGGCAATTACGATGATTACCTGGCAAAAAAGCGCCTGCTGGAATACCGGGAGGAGGAAGCGCAGACCGGCGGCAGGACCCGGACTGAGATCGATAAGGAAAAGCGCAGAGAGAGGGCGAAAAAGGAAAACCGCAAAAGCCTGGAACTGAGGATCAGACAGCTGGAAAAGGATATCGCCTCCAAAGAGGAGGAAGCGGCCGCGCTTGAAGAGCTCATGGGCAAGGCCGATACCTGGCAGGATGCAGCCAAGGGGAACGAGATAACCAGAAGGCACACGCAGGCGCAGGAAGAAGCAGAGAGGCTTTATGAGGAATGGCAGGAAGCATCTGAGCTGCTGGAGGAAATGGACGGATAAAGCGACAGGAGGCATTCTTCAGGAAACAAAGACCGCTGTTCGATTTAAGCGGCACCGATGATCCGGCTTTCAGCATGTACTTCAGACGTTTTCGTCCTAAGTTTTCGATGAAACGACAGCTTGAGGTTGAACCATCCGTATCGGTTTGGTATAATCATCTCGAACTTAGGACGTTTGCGTCTAAAGTAAGAGGTGAATGGAATGATACAAAGGGCCCGCTATCTGAACAGACTGATCCATAATATGTGGAACGGTGAGATTAAAGTCATCACGGGGATACGCAGATGTGGAAAGTCTGTTTTGCTTTTTGACCTGTTCTGCGATTATCTCCTTTCGCAGGGTGTCCCGAATGATCACATCATAAAGATAGAACTCGATCAAAGAAGGTACTACAGGTTTCGTGACCCGATCGTGCTGTGCGGATATATAGAAAGCATCGTTAAAGAACGACCCTATGAGCGCTTCTATTTGTTCGTAGATGAGGTACAGTTCACTTTATCGGTAAAAGACGAGGCAAACGGCAGCATAGAGGTGACGCTCTATGACATGCTGAATGAACTGAAAGCATATAAAAACCTGGATGTGTATGTTACCGGCAGCAATTCCCGCATGCTTTCGAAGGATATAGCTACCGAGTTCCGGGGCAGGGCAACGCAGATCCATGTGTATCCCTTGAGCTTTCAGGAATACTATTCTTTCATTGGCGGAGACAGAAGGGCTGCGCTGGACCAGTATATGCTCTATGGCGGGATGCCGCGTATTGCGGGAATGACTGCTGAACAGGATAAAAAGGAATACCTCACCAACCTGTATAACGAGCTGTACATCAAAGACATTGTGGAACGAAACCGTCTTGAACGAGAAGACTTGCTGAACGCGATCCTGAATTTTACAGCATCCCAGATAGGCTCGCTGACGAATCCGACGAATATAGCCAATTCCTTAAGCTCTATGCGTCATGAGAAGATAAACCCCAGTCTGGTATCCGCATATCTTACGCATGTTATGGACGCGTTCCTTATCGGCATGGCGCGCCGGTTTGATATCAAGGGAAAAACGTATTTCAATTACCCCAATAAATACTATTATACGGATATAGGTCTGCGGAATGCGAGATTAAACTACAGGCAATATGATCCGGGTCACATGATGGAGAATATCGTTTATAATGAATTGGTCCTGAGAGGATACTCTGTTGATGTGGGAATGGTAATTGATCGAACGCATCATGAGAAAGCACAGCGCGAGATTGATTTTATCGTGAATAATGGGGACCGGCGTATCTATATCCAGTCAGCATATCAGATGGACACGGAGAAAAAGGAAAATGCAGAATTGCAGTCGATGAAGCTGACGGGAGATTTTTTCAGAAAGATCGTCATTCGTTCGGACATACCGCATAACTACTATGATGATAATGGTTTTTTCCATTGCAATCTGATGGATTTTCTTCTTGAAAATCATGAACTTTTCTAAAGAACCCAAAGAGCCTGCTTACAATGCGGTGAATAGCGGAAGAGGGGAGACGCATGCGGGTATGGCTGCCTGTGAAAAGCGCATTCGGCTGCTGGACTTTCGAATCAGTATCATCCCCCGGGCGGAAGAGGACCGGATCGTGGCTGTGGGGGCCATAAGTATCTCAGATATCCGGGAGACGGTAAGGAAAACATGAAAGAGGTGCTGTTATGTTGAGTGCGATCATACACTATACCGACGGGTCCGGTGATATTGTCTCTCTTGTTGAAAAACAGACCGATGATGCCCTCGTCATAACCCTTGATAGGGACAGGATCGTGAAGCCGGCCGAATATGTCGATCTCATGCCGGATCTCTGCATGGCGGAGGAGGGGAGCGAAGGCTATTTTACCTTCGGGAACAACCTGACGTATTTCAGGGATCATGAGGATGGCCTATGTGACTGCGGATACGGCATCATGCGTTATTTCGGCGCTAAAACAAAAGATAAATGTATAGTTGTAATCGCGACGGGCCTGTGGGAACAGCATCATGTGATCATCGAGAAGGCAAACGGACGGTACCGTATCTATATGCGTTTTATGCTGGACGGCTGCACTGCGGAGGAAGATATACAGGTGAAGATCATCCCCCTCAGCGGCGATGACGCGGATTACAGCGGTATGGCGCGCGCTTACCGCAGGGAAGCAGAAAAGGACAGCAGCCTTCGTACTCTGAGGGACAGGGCAAACGAACACCTGAGGTATGTGATGGACGCGCCGGAGATCCGCATCCGTATGGGGTGGAAGCCGGTGCCTTCCCCTGTCCTTGAGCAAACCCGTGAGAACGAGCCGCCTATGCGCGCAGCCTGTACCTTTGACGATGTGATAAGTATCATGAAAGCGTGCAGACGGGAAGGTGTGGATAAAGCCGAATTCTGCCTGGTAGGCTGGAATGTGAAGGGGCATGACGGACGCTGGCCGGAAGCGTTTCCCATAGAAGAAGCCCTTGGCGGCGGCGAGGGCCTGAAACGGACGATAGCCTGCGCGAAAGAGCTCGGCTATAAGCTGGTCTGCCATACGAATGTGACCGACTGCTATTCGATCGCCGATGTGTTTCATGATGAGCTGCCGATGCGGACGCGGGATGGGAAATGGGCTTCGCATGATTGCTGGAGCGGCGGCCGTATGTACGATATATGTCCCGTCTGCGGTGAAAGGTATTCGGCCGAAACGATCAAAAAATGCGCGGAGCTGGGCTTTTCCGGGCTGCATTATGTCGATGTGATAACGACTGTCCCGCCCCGCAGGTGCTTTTCCGAAAAGCATCCCTGCTCACAGAGGGAATACATACGGAAGATGCGGGATATTGCCCGGCTCAGCCGGGAATGTATAGGCGGGTTCCAGTCCGAAGGCGGGTATGATTATCTGGCCTCCTCTACCGATATGGGACTGTATGTCGATTTTCACATGACGGATAAAGCCAATCCCTTCTGCGATGGGAATGTCCCTTTGTGGCAGATCGTCTATCATGATCATATACTGGCAAATCCGGGCACGGTGACCGTCAATTACCCGGCCAAGGGCTGGTTCAGCCGCCTGAAATTCCTGGAATTCGGCGGATATCCCGTGCTTTACATCTATTCCAGATTCCGAGAGGGCTTTCACTGGATGGGGGAAGAGGATTTTACCGCCGACAGTGAGGCGGCCCTCCTGCGTACGGCGAAGGCGATCAGGATGCTGCAGGATGATTACCGGATGACGGCCCCTGTCCGCCACATCGCTATGATCCGCCATGAAGTGATCGCCGGGACGCTTCATGTCTCAACTTATGAAAACGGATACCGGATGATCTGCAACTACGGCGATTCGGACGCAGTCTTTGAAGGAGCTGTGGTTCCGGCCCATGACGCGGTACTGACGGAGTGACAGCTTCAACGTCCCCAATACGAAAGAACAGATTTTTTTCCTTCGCTTTCTCGGTCCCCCTCACGCGCGAAGCGCATATTGCGCCGGAAGGGCATACCGCGTCTGTCAGGACATATCGCAGATCCCTTCAGGGATATATAGCGGGGCCGCCTCCGGAAGGAGACGGCCCCATCTTTCAGTCTATCCCAAGCTCTGTCATAAGCTTTATCAGCGTCTTCTTGGCGCCGACGGCGCTGGCGCCTACGCAGCTGGGACAGCCGTCCTTGCACCGGCATTCCTGTATCTGCGCTTTCGCGGCGCGGAATATCTCGTTTTCCATTTCGTATATCCTGTCGGAAAGACCTGTCCCTCCCGGGCAATTATCGTACAGGTAGATAGTCGGCTTGTGGGTGAAGGGATCCCGTACGTGGTAGACCACACAGATATCGGTAGGCGCACACATCAGGTAGACCGGCGCGATATACCTCAGCATATGGGAAAGGCCCAGGAGCGCGCTCTGCAGGGCGTCCTTCCCGTATTCCGCCTCAAGTCCTTCCGGCAGCGTCCACCAGCAGGCGGTGGTGTGCAATTCCGTCTCCGGCAGGTGCACTTCTCCCCAGCCCAGGTTTTCCTGCGTATCCAGCTTCATCTTTTTGAATACGGATACGATGCTCGTGACCTGAACTTCTCCCCTTGAACGCGTGAAGGCCCCGCTTTCCCTCGTATCGGAATCGTAGAGCACCTTGAGGGATGTGGTCAGATCCGCATCGGTGTAATAATCCACGTCCACATGGCGGACATAGGCCTTCTTATCGTCAAAATCCAATTCCTCCACCTGGTACTGCCTGCCCTCGTGCATGTAGATGGCGTACTGGTGGAGCAGCATCGGCACGGTAAAGCGGTCCATCTCGCCTATGACATTGTGCCGTTTCGGATCCGTGATATCGATGATGAGAAAGTTCTGGTCATCGGCGGAGCGCAGGTTGACGCCGATCTGCGGGAATTCCTCCGCGGACCAGTGATACCTGCCCCCTGCCCTGTGGAGGATGTTCTCCTCCTCCAGGTAGGAGAGTATCTCGCCGGTGCTCTCCAGCCCTTCGTATTTTTCCCCTTCCTCAAATGGGAGCTCATAGGCGGCGCACTTCATGTGGTTCACAAGCACGTACAGGTTATCGGCGTTCAGACGCGCCTCTTCCGGGGATTTGCCGAAAAAGTAATCCGGATGCCGCATGATGTACTGGTCCAGCGGGCTTGATGTGGCGACTACGATGAGGAGGGATGTATCGCTGCGCCTGCCGGCTCTCCCTGCCTGCTGCCAGGTGGACGCGATCGAGCCGGGATAACCGCACAGCACGCAGGCGTCCAGCTGTCCGATATCGATGCCCAGCTCCAGGGCGTTCGTGCTCACGACGCAGCGGATCTCGCCGCTGCGCAGCTTCCTTTCGATCTCGTGCCTCTGGGAGGGCAGGTAACCGCTGCGGTAGCCGCGCACCTTTCCATCCTCGCCCAGGGGATCCGCGATGAGCGCCTTTAAGCGGTTGGTGAGCACCTCTACCTGCAGCCTCGCCCGTGCGAACACGATGGTGGGGATATCGCATTTGAGCAGGTTGGCCGTGATATCCTGCGTGCAGGAAAGCGCGCTCTCCCGTATGCCCAGCTGTGCGTTGACGATGGGCGGGTTGTAGAAGACGATATGCCTTTTCCCCTGAGGCGCCCCGTTGTTGTCGATGAGCGCCACGTCATCGCTGCCCGTCAGCATGGCGGCGAGCTCTGCCGGGTTCGCTATGGTGGCGCTGCAGCACAGGAACACGGGATGCGCCCCGTAAAAGGCGCAGATGCGCTTGAGCCGCCGTATGACATTGGCCATGTTGGCGCCGAAGATGCCGCGATAGGTGTGTATCTCGTCTATGACGACGTATTTGAGGTTCTCGAAAAGCTTGACCCATTTTGTGTGGTGGGGCAGTATCCCCTGGTGCAGCATATCCGGATTTGTGACCACGATATGCCCTGCCTGGCGTATGGCGCGCCTGGCGGAGGCGGGAGTATCCCCGTCATAGGTGAAGGCCTTGATATCTGCCCCGAGTGCCTCTATGAGGGAATAGAGCCCCGCAGACTGGTCGTTGCCCAGGGCTTTGGTAGGGAACAGGTACAATGCCCTCGAATCCGGTGAGGAGAGTATCTCGCTGAGTACGGGCAGGTTATAGCAAAG
>DBXA01000063.1:17804-19677 GCA_002309235.1 Christensenella sp. UBA1224
GTAACGACAACCATATCACGCCCTTCGTGGGCGGCTTCGAGCGCCGAAGCCTGGTGGATGTACAGCTTATGGATGCCGCGTTTGGCGAGCACGTCCTTTAAGCGCGGATCGAGCCAATCCGGGAAAGGCGCGTACCGCGCTTCCCTGGCGGGCACGGTGCGCCAGCATTCGACATTTTGCATGAAGGCCTCGTCCCTGCGGAGAAGCTCTGCGAATTGCCTCAGATTCATGGTTAACCTCCGGTGGATACAGTCATGTGGTCAGTGCCCCGCTCAGACGGTCTCATCCGGGTAATCCCAGAAATGCCCTTTGTGGAAGTTCTCATTCCCCAAGGGCTTCGCGGTCAGCCGGAACATCACGCAGCCATCCGGGCAGACGATGGTCTTGGTATACCTGCTGTCGCCGCCCAGGTTCTCCAGGTCTCCTCCGCTGCGGATCGCTTCCATCAGGGGATAGAGCATCATCATGGTCTTTGAGCAGATACCGTATCCATCCTTATTGACCGGGCAGCCGTATGTGCAGGTGTATGTATCACCGGGTTCTTCGCCATTGCGGCAAAATCTTTCGGTATGGTCGCCGTGCAGGAAGCCTGTCACTTCCACGGTGAACTCGTATTCTTCATCATACCATTTTTTCATGATCTTTCCCCTTCTTTTCCGTCACAGGGCCATCACATAGATCTGGCAAGGGTTCTCTTCTCCCCATAATTCCGGGATCACCTCAAATTCCTTGAAACCGCAGCTGATATAGAACAGATTGGTCCTGTCGTAATCCTCGTACATGCCCATACGCACGGTCTTGACCTGCATGAAGGAATAGCCGGCTTCCTTGGCCGCGGCTCTGGCAGCCTCGAAGAGCGCCTTCCCGATCCCTTTCCTGTGGAATTCCTTCAGTACGCCCATAACGGCCAGCTCGACCGTTTCCCTGCCTGTCTCCTTCAGGCACAGGAAGCCGACATACTTATCCTCTTCCTTTGCCGCGATGAACAATTGCCCCGCGCTTTCGGCAATATACTTTTCTCTGCTCTCTTTTACTTCAAACCAGTCTGTAAGCGCTTCGAGTATCGTACGGGCGATGCGCTGCTTTTCACTGGGATCTGATATCTTGACGATCATTGTTATCCTCCCTTTGTATTCGCTGTTGATGGAAACCTCTTGGTATTATATGGGATAAATCCTATATGGTCAAGAAAATATGGAACGAGTGAGCATTTCGGGAGATATCAGGCATGCGCTTTGAAAAGACAAAAGCATTTGGTATAATTTAGAAAAACGGAACGACTTTTCAGGCGGATCATATGAAAACAGGATATATCAGAAGAAACGGGGGAAGCCATATGAAAAAAACAGTCGGCTTTGTTGTGATGGGCGGACACCTGGATATCGAATGGTATCAGCCCATGAATTCATACAGGTTCTGGACGGTTGAGGCGCTGGACGAGCTGAAGAGGCTGTGCTCTTCCGGAAAGGATATCGCCCCGTATTGCCTGGACGGCCAGTTCTTTCCCCTGAAGGAATACCTCGACGCTGCGCCGGAAGAGCGTGATGCGGTTCAGAGCATGGTGGATTCCGGGAAGCTGGTGATAGGCCCCTTCTATACGCAGTTTGATGAATGGCTGCCCAGCGCGGAGGCCATGATACGCAATTGCCTGTACGGCGCGCGGGCATGCCGGGAATTCGGCCGGCCCATGAAGGCCGGGTATCTGCCGGACAACTTCGGCCACCCCCTTCAGATGCCGCAGATCCTGCGGGGCTTCGGCATAGACAGCCTGCTGTTCATGCGCGGCATGCCGGAGGTGCCCGGCGGACACGATGATGAGTTTACCTATATCGGCCCGGACGGCTCGGAGCTGTTCGCCAGCCATTTCCGGGAG
>DBXA01000063.1:19818-21245 GCA_002309235.1 Christensenella sp. UBA1224
GTGGTGCCGCTCATCGCGAGCGCGGACCACCTGCCGCCCCAGGGGGATATGATGGATACCATACGCCTGGCCAACAGCATGCAGGATGATATCGAATTTGTGGCCGGCGGTGTGGAAGCCTACGTACGCCTTGCCCGCTCCCGCCTGCCGGGCGGCTCTCCCGGGCAGAGATACAACATGGAGCTCATCGGCTCTCGATATCAGTACGTGCTGCTGGGAGCGCTTTCCACCCGTTCCTACCTCAAACGGGATCATTTCGCCTGTGAGGCCCTGCTGGAAAAATACGCGGAGCCCCTGGACGCCATCGCACTCCTGTACGGCCATGGCGGCCGCAGGAATCTGCTGGATGAGGCATGGCGCCATATCATGATCAACAGTGCCCATGATTCCATCCATGGCTCCAGCACGGATGAGGTACATGCGGAGATGCAGGCCCGTTATGCCTCCGCCAGGCAGATCGCTGCGGGCTATATACACGATTCCATGAAGCATATAGCCGCCTCCCTCCCCGCATGGGGAAACGGCGATGATGAGCTTCTGGTCATGTCCCCTTACGGCGGGCTGCAGATGGCGGAGGTATGGGCGCCCGTCCGCAGGATCGCGGGTGAGGAAGCGCTTGACAGGCTCGCCCTCGCGGATGAGAAGGGCAGTCTCCTGCCTGTTCAGGTCGAACCTCGTCCGGAGATCGAACTGAACGGGAGAGGAGAGCCGCGCAGCGTACCCTTCCCCGGCGGCGTGTTCGAAAAGATACTGTTCATGGGAAACACCCGTCCCTTTGACCTGGCGCGCTATCGCCTCACAGTTATGAAAGAGCCGTTTGCCTGCCCCTTTATTGCCACGGATACCCATATGGAAAACCGGTTTATCCGCGTGGATTGCCGGGGTGCTCTCATCGATATCACGGATAAGCGCACGGGCTTGTGCGCGCGGGGGCTCAACCTGATCGAGGAGGAAGCCGACGCGGGAGACGCCTGGGATTTCAGCGTGCCGTGGACAGAGGGGGAGAAGATCCTCTCCTCTTCCTTCCCGTTTACATCGAGGCTCACGGAGTGCGGCCCCGTGCGCGCCGCCATAGAGGTGAAAGGCATCATGAGCCTGCCTGCCGGGCTCATAGGGGATGAGCGGGACGCGCGCCGGGTGGATATGCCACTGCGGTTCACGATATCTCTTTATGACGGCGTGCCCCGTGTGGATGTGCGCCTGACTCTTGAGAATACGGCGAAGGATCACCGCCTGCGCCTGCGGCTGCATTCCCCTGTGAAGACCGGTTTTGTGCAATCCCAGAGCGCGCTGGCGGTCATCGACCGGCCTGTGGTACGTCCGGAAGCGAGGGAGGAGTGGCATCAGCCCCCGACGCGGCTTTTGCCATGCCGGGAATCCATCGCCCTGCAGGACGGGGAGAAAGGCTTGGCGGTGGCGCTCAAGGG
>DBXA01000046.1 GCA_002309235.1 Christensenella sp. UBA1224
CTCCCCCCGCCTCCACCAGCAAAAAGAGCATCGCTTTTGCGATGCTCTTTTTGCAACGATGTGTTCCGCTGCGCGGAACGTGCTGTGCCCTGCGCGCGTGATATTTGCTTCGCAAGTGATGTGCGCTTCGCGCGTGAAAAGCGGAACACATCACAACACTTTGCGGCATCGCCGCAAAATATCACGTTTGCCGCTAGGCAAACAGATCACATCCTGCTCAAGCAGGATATATCACGAATAGCTCCGAGGGTTCGACTCCATCTGTCAAAGACGCAAGTCCATTCTTTCGTACCCCCTGGACAATTGGACATTACACGAACACCTATTATTTCCGCGGCGGGTTCGCCATGCTGGTATGGCTGTAATTTCAAAACAGAAACAGAGGATCATAGTTTTCGCCTTGATCCTCTGTTTAATTGTTTCACGCGATGATCCGCCTCATAGTGAATGCTCCAGCCCAGTTTTTTATGACGGCTTCAGGATACAAATGCTTCACTTTTCAACAATACTATTGACAAGGCAACATAGGCAGAGATAGATTTTATTGCAGCAAAAGCTGGGAAAAAGTCTATATTCAATCCGCATATGCCATGACAACAGAGGAAAAAGCATTGGCAGAGGTGAACCCGCTTACTTTGACGGGAGACGCTTTTCCAAAAATCATCGTGCGCAATGATGTTCGAAAAAGATGGTATGACGACAAGGGTATTTTGAACATCGGCATGATCGAATTTCTCCTGGATGATACTATGCTTTGATACCCAAACGCGCATGCATTTTCGGAACGGCCCAAATGCTCCCGAGTTTTAAGCGGCTTATCGACTGCATGACCGCTCAGGGGGATTCAAAAGGCATATTCTTCCGAAATGAGTGCTCCGCAGCGCCTGCGCTGACAGAATATGAGACAGCCGCCCAGATGAAGGAGGAGACCAGATGAGGCGCACAAAAGACAATCAGGGTATTTGGCTGTTCCTTGGCTTCCTCCTTTTGGCCGGTGTCGCCTACCTGTTTACCAGAACGCAGATCGCCATCGTCGACACCTTTATGTTCAGCGCCAACTTCATCATTTATATCGGGCTGCTGATTTCCTGGATGTATTCCGTAAGGGCAAGGCTTCTGCCCACAAAGGCGCGGGGATATATCGTTGCTGCTGCGATCCTGATGATGGCCGAGCTGCTTGTCCGCTTCCTGCGCTTCCGCATCCTGACAGAGATCATGATCCGGCGCTATACGGATTATGCGTACAATATCCCTCTGATCCTGATCCCGACACTGTTCCTGATGACCTGCATCCGCATCCACAGGGGCGAGAACAATGAGCAGAACGGAAAAGAGCAGCTGCTCCTGATCCCGTCCTGCGCACTGCTCCTTATGATCCTTACGAACGACCTGCACCAGCTGTTCTACCGTCGCCTCATTCCTCTTTCTGAGTTCCACGGCATCGTCGGTACATATACCTATGGCCCATTGTTTTATGTCATGTATGGCTGGATGGGGATGACTCTGATCGCAGGTCTGGCGATACTGATCCGCAAAACATACAGACGGAATATCCGCGGACTTGCCTGTTTCGCAGGCGTCGCTTTCATCTGGGCAGGCTTAAGCCTTCTCAACTGGCTGGTCTTCACGCCCCTTGGAATGCTGCGCATGTACCACGCCCCGGAGATCCATGTCTTCAGCCTGCTGGGCTTATTTGAAGTCTGTATCAGAAACCGCATGATACCGTATAATGAGAACTATACGGAATTCTTTTCCGGGCTGGGCCTTCCTGTCCTGATCACGGACGAAGCCCTTACGCCGGTATATGAGACCGATATTCCCATAAATGCGTCTGATGCACAGCTTGCCGCTGCTGTCGCAGCTCCTGTATATCTGGATGCAGACACCAGACTTTCAGGGATGAGACTCCGTCCGGGCTACGCCTTCTGGACGGAGGATGAGAGCGAATTGCACAGGGAGAGCGACCGCCTTGCAGAAGCCAACGAGCTCCTGAGCGAGGAAAACGACCTGATCGCGGTGGAGAACGAGCTGAAAGAGAAAAAGGCCCATCTGGACGCCCAGAACCAGGTCTATGACCGGATCGCCGCCGCGCTCTATCCGAAGCAAAAGCGGATCGAAGAACTGCTGGAAAGCGCTTCGCCGGAGTCGGATGCCTTCCCCTCTGTGTTGGCTGAGTGCTGCGTGCTGAATGCTTACTGCAAGCGCAAGAGCAATCTGATGCTTCTTTCGGAAGAGAATCTGCCCAAGCCGAACAGGGAGCTTTTCCTTGCCATGCAGGAATCCGCCCGCTTCCTAAAATGCTGCGGGATCGATGCGGCTGCCACCGGGGAAGAGTACGCAGACTTTACATTGACACAGATCCACGCCCTCTATGACAGCTTTGAGACTTTGATCGAAGCCTTCCTGCCTTATATGCACAGGATGACCGTATCTTTGTCCGGAAACGGTATCCGGATCGCCATGGAAGCCGATCAGAGTCCGGAATTGCCGATAACGGCGCTTCCAGTCGAGCGCAGCGAAAGCGACGGCTGCATCTTTCTGACCATTCAGGCGGAAGGAGGTGCCGGCATATGAGTACGCTGTACAGTATCCTTGACAGACCCGGAGCGCTGCTGCTCCTGCTCATTGCGCTCTCCCTCATGATCGGTCAGGCTGCTGCCCTGGTGCTTTCCCTTAAAGAAAAGCAGAGCGGCAGGCAGACGCCCGCCGCAGCCCTTCATATGCTGGCAGGCTTTCTGTTCTTTGTATTCCTGCTGAACAGTTACGATATCGTGAGTTTCCCGCAGACACAGGGAGCGTCGATAAATCCTGAAAGTCTTCCGTTTTCCCTGTCGTGGCTGTGCTATGCCTTTTTAGAGGCGCTCTTTGCATGCTTTCTGATGCTCCAATTCCGGGATTACAGGCGCTATAAAAAAAGCACGGTGACACCAAATGCCATCCGTCAGACCGTTGATCTGCTCCCTGAAGGTATTTGCATCAGCGATCAAAACGGTACTGCACTTCTCTCCAATCTGACGATGGACGCCCTGTGCCGCGAGCTGACAGGCGAACGCCCGGCGGACGTGCACAGACTCTGGGCCCGTCTGGAAGCGGACGGAGAGGATCAGAGCGGCAAGAGACTCATCCGGACATCGCGTGGAGAGGTCTGGCTTTTCTCGAGAGGGGCCATCACGGCAGACGGCAAAGATTACGATCGTACAAGCGCTGTGAATGTCAACGAGCGATACCATATCACAGAAGAGCTTCGGGAGAAGAACGCGCAGCTGCAAGATATCCAGCACCGTATGAAAGAAGCCTCAGCCCTGTCCTCGGAGATGTTTGTGAAACAGGAGGAAGCCGCTGCCCGAACGGCCCTGCACAACGAGCTGGGACAGGTGCTGCTCATGGGCCGCCACTGCATCGAGCACCCGGACAGCACTGACGCCGCTCTGGTTGCCCTGATCACAAAGCAGATGAACCGCTTTCTGCTGGGCGAGCCCAAGGCTTCGGACCCGAATGCAGGAGACGAGCTTCAGCAGGCGGTCCATATGGCCGGCAGCATCGGCGTGACGGTTGAAATGACAGGCGAAGCCCCGAAGTAACTGCATTCCCTCCTGGCGGCGGCAATCCGGGAATGCGCCGCCAATACCATCAAACACGCCGAGGGCGACAGGCTCTTCGTGGAAATCACCGGGAATGCCGGGGAAAGGCGCATAACCATCACCAACAACGGCAAGCCCCCTAAGAGCCCCATTGCCGAGAGCGGCGGGCTGCTGTCCCTGCGCCGCGGCGTCGAGGAGGCAGGCGGGCAGATGATCGTGCAGAGCCTGCCGGCATTTTCCCTGACACTGCGCTTTATGAACGCATAAGCATTCGTGCTCCCTTCCGTTGTCCGGAAGGGAGCGCGTTTTTTTATTGTTTCAGGAAAAAATGGTACGAATGGGTGATTGTATTTACCGACAAAGATTTAATATTATTATTGTGTATAGTAAGGGAAAGGGATCACTATGCCCATTTCCACAAATACTTTTCGGAAAGGGGTTGACAGTCTTGGCAAAGCAGCAGACAATCCTTGTCAGTCAGTCAAATCTGACCCTGCCCTTTCCTTTGTCAAGCAATTTTTCGGCGCAGCATGCCCTGTTTCAGGGGATACTGCGCCTTTTTGCGCTTTTTGAAAGGACGGTGAGGATATGTGAGCGAGCGCATCCGCGTTGTCGTAGCAGATGATCAGAATATTTCCCGGGGCTTTTTCGAGATGTATGTCCGCGCCTCCTGCCGCTATGAGCTGGCGGCTTCTCTGAGGACTGCCCGTGAGGCGGTGGCGTACATTGATGAACACGGGGCCGATCTGCTGATCCTGGACGTGATGATGCAGGAAGGGATCGACGGACTCACCGCCGCCGGAGAGATCAAGCGCTCTCACCCGGACGTGAAGATCATTCTGACCACCTCCACCTCGGAGACGAGCTGGGAGGACAAGGCCAGGGAGATCGGCGTGGAGAGCTTCTGGTACAAGGAGTATGACGATCACAGCCTGATCGAGATCATGGACCGCACTGCTGACGGCGGATCGATCTATCCTGCGGAACCTCCAAAGGTGAGCTTCGGCAAAGCACAGCGGAGCGACCTCACAGACCGGGAGCTGGACGTGCTGCGGGAGCTGACGGCCAGCCTCACCAACGAGGAGATCGCCGAAAGGCTGAATATCTCCGCCAATACGGTCAAGCGCCACCTGCAGAACATCATGGAGAAGACCGGCTTTTCCAGCCGCCTGGAGCTGGCGATGCATGCAAGGCTCCTGGGTCTGGTGATCCATGATGAGGAAAGGACCGATCCTTATGACCTGCGCTGCAAGCCGTAAGGACCTTCACGAAACCGCACAGAAGCAGACCATATCAGCTGCGGACTGCATACAGTCAAAACAGGAAAGGAGAATACATATGTCTTCATGGGGAAAGCGCGCGTTATCCCTGATCATGGCGCTTATATTCGTTTTTGCCCTGCTGCCCGCCGCCGCGCCGTCGGCAAACGCGGAGGAGTTGGTAATCCACTCCGCCCAGCATTCGGCGACCAACTATCCCACGGCGGACAACAAAGAGCAGTGCGGTGACAACGCCTGGTGGTGGATCGCGGGCAACGTCAGCTACGAAAAGGGCCAGCACTCGGGCGCCCTTGTTGTCGAGGGCACGGGCGCCATCTGGGACTACGGCACCAGCAACGGCTTTGGAAATAGTGAAACGAACCCCTGGCGGGACATATATCTGGAGGCTATCTACATCTACGACGGGATCACCCGCGTGGGCAACGAGGCCTTCTTCGGGGCGCACCCAAAGGACATCTACCTTCCCCATACCCTGGAGAGCATCGGGGCGGGGGCGTTCTCCTTCATGAGTTATACTAATATGCCTACGTATGACACTATCTTTACAATAGACGGACTCCAGCTCCCGGCAGGGCTGCGGCGGTTAGAGGACCGCGCCTTTTGCAACTTGCAATTGTCCAAAGACATCGAGCTCCCGGCTGCCCTGGAGTATGTGGGCACAGGGGCCCTGTCCGGCGCGCTCAATCGGCGAACTTTTTATCATTCCATCCGTTTCAACGGGCCCGTCAAATATCTGGGCGACTTCTGCCTGGGAAACAATGAAACCATGCAGACGGTCCGGTTCGTGGGCCACGCGCCGGATCATATCGCATACAATTTCTTATCCAACGTCAAGCCCACCGAGGGCAATTATGCGACCGATACTTACTGTACCGTGTACTATCCCGCGGGCGATTCCTCGTGGGACAGCGTCATCAACAAGAACTACGAGGGCGGCCTGATCAAGTGGCAGGCTGAGAACGTCAGCTACAATTTCTGCGGCAACGACGTGACCTGGTACTCCGGAGAGGATTACGGCGTGAACTACACCCTGCGGCTGGCCGGCACCGGGCCCATGTGGGACTTCACCTCCACGGAGCCCGGGTATAAGACGGTCGGCAACCGGGTCGAACGGACGTATATCGACGAGGGCATCACCCGCATCGGCGCCGGGGCATTCAAGAACTTCGGCTATTCCGCCGGCCTGACCACCGTGATCCCCTCTACCGTGACGTCCATCGGCTCGGAGGCCTTCGGCAATTCCGGCCTGGATCGGCTCCGTTTCGCGGGCAACGCCCCCACCATCGCCGGGGACGCCTTTGCCGGCACCACCGCTACGCTGTTCTACTCCGGCGACAACATCACCTTCTCGGAGAGCTTCAGACAGAACTATGGCGGCACCCTCACCTGGGTGGGCATCCCGGTCCTGACGGGGCAGGTCTACTCGGTCTATGCCGAGGACGGGCGGCAGGCCAGTTTGAGCGTCAGCGCCAAGGGCCAACCGCTGAACTACCAGTGGCAGCGGCGGTCCTCCAGCTCCGCGGCGTGGTGGGACGAGACCGGTGCAAATTCCGACGTATATACCCCCAAGGTGAGCATGTCCATGAACGGCTATGAGTACCGCTGCAGGATCTGGAACGAGGGCGGAGAGGTCTACACCCAGCCCATCCCGCTGACGGTGGTGGCGCATGTCGCTGCACCCCCCGTCATCACCACTCAGCCCGTGAACAAAACCGTGGCCGAGGGCGCGAAGGCCACCTTCAAGGTCGTGGCCACCGGGGACGACCTCAGCTACCAGTGGCAGTACTCCAGAAACGGCACCAGCTGGACGAACAAGACCGGCGCCACCTCCGCTTCCTACACCGTCACCGCCAAGGCCTCCTATGACGGCCTCTACTACCGCTGCATCGTCACCAACGAGGATGGCGAGGTATTCTCCAACAAGGCGAAGCTCACGGTGACCGTCTCCAAGCCTGTCATCACCACCCAGCCCGCCAATAAGACCGTGGCGGCGGGGGCTTCCGCCACCTTCACCGTGGCAGCCTCCGGCACGGTCCTTACTTATCAGTGGCAGTATTCCAAGAACGGCACCACCTGGACGAACAAG
>DBXA01000020.1:0-2471 GCA_002309235.1 Christensenella sp. UBA1224
ATTGCAAGAGCCTGTCCCTCTTTTTTCAGTGACCTGCATACACGCGCATAAGTCTTCTCAGCTGATGCGCTCTGCATTCTTACTCTATTATATAATACGATAGGAAACAGCGGGGCGTCAATCATAAACGCATTTTTCCTCTGAACGATCCAATGTCAAAAGACCGGCAGACTGCATAAAAAACGCAAAGAAATTTGAAATAACACGGGATTAACGCATTGACGCGGCAGTGTCTGTTTGTTATAATAAAAACACGTTACAGATTTTACGGAAACGTGTGCGTTATCTCAGGCCTGACTGGCCTCTTCACCGTCAAAAAGGGGAGAATGGCGTGAAACGGGAAAAGATACGGTATCCCATGACAAAGGAACGGCTGAAAAACCAGTTCCTGGATGTGGTCAGGAATCCGTTCAATATGATCGTTTTTTTCAGCCTGATCATATTGTTCTGCCTGATCGTGATCCCTCTTCTGCAGATGATAGCTTCCACCTTTACGGCCGCGAAATCGGAACTGCGGCGCATCGGCGGCTCCGCGGGGGATTTCACACTGTATTACTGGCGCTACATATTGGTGAGCAATATGGCGGAATCCACGCTGTGGGGCCCGCTGAAGAATTCACTCATCGTGGGCCTGTTCACCGTGCTGGTATCGGTTCCCCTCGGTGCGATACTGGGCTGGCTGATCGTCAGATCCGATATACCGGGCAAGAAGCTGCTGGGGATGCTGGTAGTCATTCCCTATATGATCCCCTCCTGGTGTAAAGCCCTGTCATGGCTGGCGGTATTCCGCAATTCCCGTTCCGGCGCACTGGGCTTTTTGGCAGGCCTCGGCATGCAGATCCCGGACTGGCTGGCCTACGGGCCCATTGCCATCGTATTGTGCATGTCGCTCCACTATTACGCGTTTTCCTATATCAATGTATCCTCTGCCCTGCGCTCCATCAATTCGGAGCTGGAGGAGATGGGCGAGATCTGCGGAGCGACAAAGCCCCAGATACTGCGTTCCATCACATTGCCTCTGGTGCTGCCCAGCATACTCTCCTCCATCATCATGACGCTTTCCAAATCCATAGGCACCTACGGCGTAGCGGCCAACCTCGGCAACCGCATAGGCTACTATACACTGGCCACCAAGATGAAGGTGTTCATCAACGACGGCCCGCGCAACGTGGGCTACGCCATGAGCCTGGTGCTAATAGGCCTTGCTGCCCTCATCATATTCTCCAACCAGCGCATTATAGGCGTGCGGAAGTCCTATGCCACCATAGGCGGCAAGGGCGGCCGCAGCACGGAAATGAAGCTTGGAAAAGCCAGAAAGCCGCTGATGGCCTTCCTGGTACTGTTCCTGCTGGCAGCCATGGTGATGCCCATGTTCGTGCTGGTGATGGAGACCTTCCAGGTGACGACCGGAAACGGCTACGGCCTTTCCAACCTGACGCTGTACAACTGGATCGGCACGGTGGACCAGGCGAGAACGTACACGAGCTATCCCGGCATCTTCCAGAATTCCGAATTCGGAAGGAGCCTGTGGAACACAGTCCGCCTCACATTCATCGCGTCCATCATCACCGCCCTGTGCGGCCAGTTCCTGGGCTATATCTCCACCCGCGGCCGCGGCAAATGGTACGGCTCCCTCACGGAGCAGCTGGTGTTCGTGCCATACCTGATGAGCGGCGTGGCGTTTTCCACCATGTACTTTGCCATGTTCTCCCGATCCCATCTGGGCGGGCTCATCCCATCGCTCTACGGCACCTTCACGCTGATCGTGCTCACGAGCGTGGTAAAGCACTTCCCATTTGCAAGCCGCACGGGCACAGCCAATATGATGCAGATCTCAACGGAGCTTGAGGAAGCCGCTACCATCAACGGCGCTTCCTTCTGGCAGAGGATGCGCAGGATCGTTCTGCCTCTGGCCAGGAACGGCTTTATCTCCGGCTTCATGCTCACCTTCATCTCCATTGCCAAGGAGCTGGACCTGATCATCATCATGATGGACAAAAAGACGCAGACCATGTCCTACCTGGCGTTTACCTATTCCCAGGAAGGCCTGAACCAGATGGCGGATGCCATATCGGTATGCGTGCTGTTCTTTATACTTCTGTGCTATATCATCGCAAATAAATTCGGCGCGGACATCGGCAAGAGCTGGTGACAAGCGCAAACCCTCTTTTGAAACAACGGACCTTCACCCTGATACGGAGAGGATTTTGAACGATGAGCAAGATCGAATTGAAAAACATCAATAAGTTCTACGGAGACAACCACGTGCTCAAGAACCTGACCCTTACCATAGAGGATGGGGATTTCATGACGCTGCTCGGCCCCTCCGGCTGCGGCAAGACCACCACGCTGCGTGTGGTGAGCGGCCTGGAAAGGCCTCAGGGCGGCATCATGCTCATCGACGGCAAGGAGGCCATCAATGCCGAAAAGGCTTTCTATCTTGAACCCAGCAAGCGCGGGCTGAACCTGGT
>DBXA01000020.1:2607-19087 GCA_002309235.1 Christensenella sp. UBA1224
AGCAGCGCGTGGCCATCGCCCGCGCCGTTGCCTCCAATCCAAAACTGCTGCTGCTGGACGAGCCCCTTTCAAACCTCGATGCCAGGCTTCGCATAGACATGCGTTCGGAGCTCCTGCGCCTGCACAGGGACCTGGGCACCACCATCATCTATGTCACCCATGACCAGGTGGAAGCTCTCACCATGTCCACGCGCATCGCCCTGTTCAAAAACGGGGAGCTCAGCCAGGTATCCACCCCTGTTGAGCTTTATATGAACCCCGTGGACCTGCAGGCGGCGGATTTTATCGGCAATCCCCGCATCAACTTCCTGGAGGGCACGGCGGAAATGGAGGCAGACGGCCTGCGTGTGCGTTGCGCTCTGGGCGAATACCTGTTCCCGAAGGGCGATATGACAGAAGAGCCGGTACCCAAGGGAGAGTTCAAGATCGTCGCGGCGGTCCGGCCGGAGCAGATACGCATAGAGACGGCAAAGACTCCCGGCTGCCTGCCGGTCACGGTTTACGCCAACCAGCCCGCCGGTTCGGAGACCCTGGTCTCCCTGCAGGCCGGCAAGAGCGATTTCCTGGCCAAGCAGCTGGGCCTTGTGAACTACCGCATCAACCAGGAGCTGTACGTGCGCATCCCGCCGGAAAAGATCAATATCTACGCGGCGGAAAGCACGCGCCTCATCAAGCGGACGCGGATCGGGGCAGACGATCTCAACGCCTGAAAACACCTTCGTGACCCTGCGCCGGAAGGCGGCGCTCAGAAATAGGAACATCCCCCATTCGAAAGGAGAAGAGACCCATGAAAAGCAAGCTCATCGCTCTGTTGCTGGCTGTCCTCATGACCTTCAGCTGCGCCGCTGTGGCAGAAGGCGCGTATGGCCCCATTTACGATGAATGGAGCGACATGACGGATGAACAGCTGTACGAGCTGGCAAAGGCGGAAGGCGGCACGCTGACGGTATACGCCACTTCCTCCAAGATGCTCAAAGCCCAGAAAGGCTTTGAAGAACTCTACCCCGATATCGCGCTGGATATCCAGGATCTGGACCAGGACGACGTCCTCAACAAGTGCCGGATCGAGGCGGAGACCGGCAACATCACCGCGGATGTACTCCAGGCAAAGGATGTAAACGGCGATGTCTTCTTCGATTTCTACGAGGAAGGCTTCTGCAGCGCGTTCTACCCCAAGGATATCTGTGAGCATATCGACCCGGCGCTGCTCACCTACGGCTACCCGCTGTACGCATCCCAGTCCTTCTGGTATTACAATACCGAAGCATTCCCGGACGGCAGCCCCATCAACAACTGGTGGCAGATCATCGAAAAGAACGAGGACGGCACCCAGAAGTACCGCCTGTTTACAAAAGAGATCGGCCAGGAGACAGCTTATCTTTCCCTGTTCGCGAGCTTCATCGTGAACGCGGATCAGATGGCTGCCGCCTATGAAGAAGCATACGGCGAGCCCCTGGAATACACCTATGACGGCTCCGCCTTCGAATTCCCGGTACCGGAAAAGAACGCCGGCGTAGAATATCTGTGGCGCTTCTCCCAGATGAAGATNNATGACCTTCATCGGCGACGGCGATGAGCTGGTACTCGCTGTTCACAATTCCACCGCGGAAGATCCGGCTCTGTGCCTGGCAAGCGGCGGCAAGATCGGCAACCGCGATGAATCCGGCTACAACATCGGATGGTGCATGGGCCTTGCTCCCTATACCGGCCTTCAGAACTGCGAGTACATGTATGTAGTCGACGGCGGCGGAAATCCTGCCGGCGCGAGGCTCTTCGTCCGCTATATCACCGGCGGCGCGGACGGCAAGAGCGGAGGCCTGAAGCCCTTCCAGAAGGAAGGCAACTGGGCCGTGCGCGACGATGTGGAATCCAAATGGAACCCCGCAACGCTGGAGGAATGCGGCGCCACGGAGGGCGATCTGGAAGCCATCTACGGCATCTATCTGGATACCCAGGATATGTGGACCTATTGGCTGGCCAAGAACCCCAACATGTAATAATGATCACGGTGTCCGGGGGGAAGCGCTTCGCACCGCTTCCCCCTGCCTGTTTTGAAGCGGAGGTACGTCTGCATTTATGAGCAACGGCAGGACAGAACAGCAGCTTAAGAGGGAAAGGCAAAGTGAGCGGGCAGAAAGATTCTGGAGCGCTTTCCGGTTTACGGAAAACGGGAAGCCCAAGAGCAGTCTCATCGTTTACACCTTTTCCCTCAGCCTCGTATACGCCGCTGTCTATTTTCTGTTTTATGAAGGGGCGATACGGCTGCTGACCGGGCTCACAGCTTCTCTGCCTGCCTGGGCGGGGAACGCCTTCATCGCTCTCACCGCAAGCGCGGCAGGCGCGGCGGTATGCTGCCTTCCGCATCGCTTTTTCCGAGACAAGCGGCTGGTCTTAGGCGGTCATCTGTGGCTGTGCCTGTATGCTTTGGCGGTGCTCGTGACCATGCTCATACTGCTGGGCTTTTCTGAGGCGTTCGCATCTTTTCTCACCTTTTTCGCCTGGTTCCTGCTGCCGCCGACTGCGCTGGGAACAGTGCTGGCCGTTCTGCTCTTTTCCCATAATAAAGAAAATGCCATTCCCGTAAAGGAGCCGGAACCGGAATGGAAAAAGTATACCGAGCGCCGCTGATCCTTCCGTCCTTACGGAAAGCACGCCTGCTGCGCGGCGGCCATCTGAAAAACCTGGAGGAGTACATATGATCACTACGGTCCTGTTTGATATGGGCGGTACATTGGAGGATATCTGGGTAGACGAAGCATCCCACACGGCAGCCATCGCCGCGCTCGATCGGATGCTGAAGGGCTGGGGCATGGACCCGGGGCTTTCTCTTGAAGACCTGCGCCGGGAGGTGCAGGCGGGCTGGAAGCGCTATGACGCTGTCCGCAGCACTCAGGATGTGGAGCTCAAGCCGACCCAGATCTGGGCCGACTATATACTGACAAAGTTCAGCTTCCCGCGGGAAAAGCTGCTCCCTCACTGCGAAGAGATCGCCCATATGTGGGAGGTTACATACTTTCACCGCCAGCTGCGTCCTCACGCTGCCGGGATGCTTGAGGAATTAAAGGGTATGGGGCTGAAGCTGGGAGTCATCAGCAACACCGCGGCTCTCTACCAGGTGTTCGACAGCCTGGAGGAATACGGCATACGAGATTATTTCCAGGATGTCACCCTATCCTCTGTCACCGGGTTCCGGAAACCCGCCCGGGATATCTTTACAGTGTCGCTGCGCCAGATGCGTTCCCTGCCCGAGGAATGCGTCTATGTGGGCGATACCGTCTCCCGGGACGTGATCGGCTCCAAAAAGGCAGGCTTCGCTGCCGCCATACAGATCGCCTCGCAGCTGACAAAAGAAAAGGACCAGGCCCTGGAAAAGGCACTGGCCCCGGATCATATCATCGGCGATATCGGTGAAGTGACGCGCGTCGTGCGGGAAATGCTCAGCTGAGCCCTTCCCGCCGTCCTCCCGGGTCACGCACGGCTTACGGCGCGGCACGTGGTCCGCTCTACAAGGCTCGGGGTCAATATCCTGTGGGTATAGCCAGCCTGGTCATTGGCGATCTTATCCAGAAGGGAATCCACCGCCATGGAAGCCAGCAGCTTCTTGGGCTGTTCCACAGTCGTCAGACCGATACGGGGAAGGCCGCTGTCCCGGATATTGTCAAAGCCTAACAGTGACAGATCTTCCGGTATGCGGATGCCCTTTTCCTCAGCAGCCTGCAGGATACCCAGGGCATTGGTATCGGTCGCCGCGAATACAGCCGTCTCCCTCAAGGGCTGTGAGAACAGCTGCTGTGCCAGCTGATAGCCGTTCCGGATGGATGTGGAGGAAAACGTGTTGTTCATGTAGCGAGGCTCGAGGCCAAGCTCTTCGCAGGCAGCCCGATAGCCTTCGCTGCGCAGCTGATGTGTGGTGCTCCCCTTGCGCTTGCCGAAATAAAGGATGCGCCGGTGCCCCAGGCGGTACAGGTATTCCACACCCATGTATGCACCACGGTAATTATCCACCGTCACAAAGCTTTCCGGCACATCCCGCAGGTTTTCGCCAACAAAAATAGTGGGCATGCGGGGCAGCAGTGATTCCAGCGTATTGTAGCTTTCGGATTCGGCCGGCAGAAGTATCACCCCGTCTACCTTCCGGCTGATCATGAGCTCGAACAGCGACCTTTCCTGCTCAAGGCTGCGGAGGGAATTGCACAGCACGATATTGTACCCCCTCGCGCGCGCCTGGCCGTCTATGTAATAAGCCAGCTCCGACATAAAGGGGTTGGAGATGTCCGTCACGATCAGGCCAAGCAGCTTCGTGCTCTTCATGACCATGGAACGGGCCACGGTATTGGCGGTATAATTCATCTCCCTGCAAAGCTCAAGAACGCGTTTGCGCGTCTTTTCGCTGATCTCGGGGCTGCCCGAGAGGGAACGCGATACGGTGGAATAGGATACGCCTGCCGCCCTGGCGATATCCTTGATGGTGACCTGCTTCACGGCTGTGTGCCTCCTCCGGCGCAAATAACGCATGGAAATTTGCGTGACAGTTTTCTGTGATATTTTACAGTAGACCGTGCGATAATGCAAGGATGGCCGAAGAAAACGACGTTCAGGCAGTTCACGGACCGTTTGCGTCGGAAATTTGCGGAAAAATACCGCAAGTATATCGTCAGGACCGCAAATACACAGTGAAAACCGTGCAAAAGCAGTCTCCGGAGGGTTTGACATATCCTCTTCTTTTACTTACAATAGTCTTCGGAAACGTTTGAGCTGCGAAAGGGATGATCGAATTGATCCGTGCGGTATTGTTTGACCTGGGCGGTACGGTTCACCTGTGTTCCACCACCCGGGAGAGAAAGCTCTGGTTTGCCGAACGCCTTCTTTCGAGGCTTTCGGAATACGGGATCCTGCTGGATGTCTCACCTGCACTCCTTTCGGAACAGCTGGAGAAAAACGCTGAGCTCTATAAGCATACAGCGGAGGAGACCATGCGCGAGCTTCCGCCGGAGACCGTATGGCGGGAATATTACCTGCGGGATCATCACCTGACCCATGAGCAGCTGGCCCCTATCGCGGAGGAACTGAGCTTCCTTTACGATTACGAACGGGTCTGCAACCTGCGCCGGCCCCATCTCATATCCTGCCTCGAGGAACTGAAGCGGGACGGCCTGAGGCTGGGAATGATCAGCAACATACTCTCCCGCAGCATCGTGCCGCACTTCCTCGCGGAATACGGCATAGATAAGTACATGGAATGCGTGCTCACATCCGCTTCCACCGGTATCCGAAAGCCGGATGCCGGCATATTCCGCATGGCGGAGCAAGTCATGGGCCTCACGCCGGATGAAATGGCCTATGTAGGCGATACCCTGTCACGAGATGTGCGGGGCGTGCGGAACGCCCGCTGGCGGCTGGCCATCCGGATCCCCAGCCCGAACGCCGCACGGCGCGATAAAGGCATGGAAGAGCTCGGCTATAAGCCGGATCACACGGTGACCGATCTTGCCGAGATACCCGGTATCATCCGCAGAGAGAACGAGGAGGGATCGCGATGACATTTGGAAAGATCGATACCATCTTCTTTGACGTAGGGGCAACGCTCCGCTATGTGGTGAAAGATGAGGATTTTTCCGCCGACGCGGAACGAAAGCTGATGGAGCTCGTCGGTACAAACGAACCGCATGACGTTTTCTTTGAGAAGCTGGAAGCCAACTGGAAAGCATACCGGAAATTTGCCAAGGGAAGCCTTCTCGATACGAGCGAGATGGAATTGTGGCTCCAGTACCTCCTGCCGGATTATCCGGCAGATGTCATCGCACCCAACGCGGCGCGGCTTACCCGTCTTTGGCGGGATCATGACGGCCGCCGCCTCGCCCACGAGGGCACGCCGGAAACTCTGCGGGAATTGAAAAAGCGCGGCTACAAGCTGGGCATCATCGCCAATACCATCACAGAGACAGAAATACCGGACTGGATGTGCGAAGCCCATGTGGCGGATTGCTTCAAGACCGTTATCCTTTCCTCCAAGGTCCGGCTGCGCAAGCCGGATCCGGCCATCTACCTCCTCGGCGCCCGCTGCATCGGCTCCGCTCCTGAAAGCTGCGCCTATGTGGGAGATAACCCTGTTCGCGATGTGGAAGGCGCATTGGATGCCGGGTTTGGCTGCATGGTACTCTTCGAAGATGCCGGCACAGCGGACCGTGAAGGCAAAGTGCCGACAAAGCAGCCCGACTGCCGCATTCGTTCCATCCCTGAATTGCTGGAGCTCTTCCCGGACAGGAGGCAATGATCCATGATCCGAGGCGTATTTTTCGATCTGGGCGGCACGCTGCGCATCTGCGAACCAGCTCCGGAGCACCAGGAAGCAGCCGCCAGGCGCATGGCAGAGCTTGCGGGAGAAGCCGATCCCCAAGCGTTCCTCCAAAGGATCGATGAGATCTACGAAGCTGAATACCGCCCCTGGGCCCTAAGTGAAAACAAAGAAGCAGGCGATCTCGACCTCTGGGCCAAATGGCTTCTCCCGGAGCTGCCGGAGGAAAAGCTGCGCGGGATCTGTCATGAGATGACCTACCAGTACCGGCAGGTGAAAGGCCTGCGCCGGGTAGTGGACGGTGGATATGAAGTGATACGGGAACTGAAAAAGCGCGGCTTCCGGCTGGGCATCATATCCAACCTGATCGGGGAATGTGAGATAGGCGATTGGCTTCGGAAGGACGGCCTGGAGGAAGTCTTCGACACGGTCGTACTCTCTTCTATATGCCATATACGCAAGCCCGATCCGGAAATATACTATATGGGGTGCAGAGAGCTGGGCCTCACGCCTTCGGAATGCGCCTCCGTCGCCGATAACCTTTCCAGAGACATCACCGGCGCAAAACGGGCGGGCATAGGGGCCAACATCCTGTTTATCAGCCCCGAAAAGCTTGCAAAGAAGACCCTGACGGATGAAAACCGGCCTGACTTCATCATCCACCGCTTTACGGATATACTGAAGCTCCCGTTCCTGCAAGGAGGAAATGAGTAATGATCGACACGATCTTCGTGGACCTGGGCGATACCTTCCGCGTGATCCGAAAGGACGAAGCCTACAGCCATACGGCGAAAGCGCGTATCTGCGAGCTGTTGGGAATTGAAGCCGACCCGGAGGTATTTTACCGCGATGTGATAGAGACCCGTTACAGCAAGTACCGGGAATGGGCACTTACATTCTACTGCGAAGCCCCCGTAAAAACCCTTTGGACGCGATGGCTGGCCTACGACCTGCCGCGCGATCGCGTGGAAGCCGCGGCAGACGAGCTGACATGGGCATACCGCAAGACAAAGGGCGAGAGAGTCGTCACCGATGGCGGCATTGAGACGATCGAAGAGCTGCATGCCCGAGGATACACGCTCGGTATCGTCAGCGACCTTGTAGGTACCCAGGAGGTTGACGACTGGCTCGACCGGGATATGCTGCGTCCTTATTTCAAAACGGTGCAGCAGTCCTCCCTGTGCCTCATCCGCAAGCCGCATCCGGCGATCTACTATTATGCCCTTGAGGAGTGCGGGAGCAAACCGGAGCACACCTGTTACGTAGGCGATAACCTGGACAGGGATATCGTCGGCGCAAAAGCCGCCGGGCTCGGCATGACAGTGGCAGTACAGTATCCCGGCAAAAAGCCGCAGACGGTGACCGAAGCCAATCATCCGGATCATTTTATCACACATTTTTCGCAGCTGCTGGATCTCTTTCCGGCGCTCCGATAAACAGGAGGTCTAAAAAAATGGATCATCAGGATCACGGCGGGCAAGCCCTCGCCCAAGCCGTCCGGGATGCCTACAGCCGGGGGCAAACGGATTATTCTCTGGAACCGATGGTACGAACTGATGCAGATGGTAAGCCTGTCGGCGCAATCCAAAACGGCGACAGCGTCATCTTCTGCTGCCGCCGTGGTGAAAGGGAGATAGAGCTCACAGAAGCTTTTACCGACCCGGATTTTGACCGTTTCCCCCGCGAATACATGCCGGATCTCAACTTCGTGATCATGACCATGTATCACGAGAAGTTCAAGGATCTTCCCATCGCCTTCGCGCCGGAAAAGGTGGTGAAACCCCTCGCTCAGGTCATAAGCAAAGCGGGGCTCAGGCAGTTCCACTGCGCCGAAAGTGAAAAATACGCCCATGTGACGTTTTTCTTCAACGGCGGTGAGAACAGGCCCTTTCCCGGAGAGGATGACGTACGCGTGCCTTCTCCCAAAGGGATCCCATTCGATCAGATCCCCGCGCTGAGCCTCCGCGAGGTGGCAGACAAAGTGACGGAAGCGGCTGATAAGGGATATGATTTCATACTCACCAATTTCGCAAACGGCGATGTGATAGGCCATACGGCCAACACCCAGGCAAAGCTCGAGGCCTGCCATATCATCAGCGATACCGCAGCAAGGGTCGCGGAGTACGCGCGGGGAAAGGGCTACATCGTAGCTGTTACGGCCGATCACGGCAATATAGAGGCACTGTACACGGCGGATGGCAAGCCGCATGTAGCCCATACCTCCAACCCCGTTCCCTTTATCCTGATCGACCCGGAGAAGAGACCCGTCACTCTTCGCGACGGTATCTTAGGTGATGTCGCCCCCACCATCCTTTCCCTCCTCGGTCTGGAAAAACCGGATGAGATGACCGGGGAAAGCCTGATCACCCGGGGCAGCGTACACGGGAAAAAGGTAATGCTCATCATACTGGACGGCTGGGGCTTCGGGTCCGGCGACGAAAGTGATGCCATACACCTGGCCGATACAAAAGGTTGGGACAGCCTCCTTTCCTCCTGGCCGGGCTGCAGACTGCAGGCCTCCGGAGAGGATGTCGGCCTGCAGGCGGGCAAGACCGGCAATTCCGAAGCGGGACACTCCAACCTCGGTGCAGGCCGGGTAGTAGCCCAGGATGACGTGCGCATGGACAATGCCATCCGCAGCGGCTCCTTCCGCACGAACAGTGTATTCCTCGATGCCATAGAGAAAGCTCGCCGCACCGGCCATTCACTGCACCTGATAGCATATCTCACCCATAAGTCCAGCCACGGCTGCATCGATTACCCCCTGATGCTCACCGAAATGGCAGGAGACATACCCGTATGGCTGCATATCATATTTGACGGGCGCTCAACGCTGCCCGGCAGCGCGCCGGATCTCCTCATGGAATTGGAGGAGCAGCTTTCACGCATCGGCCGGGGCCAGATCGCTGATGGCACAGGCCGCGGCATCGCCCTTGACAGGGACGGCAATTACGAAAAAGTGCGCAGGGCATATGAAGCCATGGTACTTGGAAAAGGAACGCTTTATACCTGATACATGAAAAGAGGGTATCGCCATGAAAGAGTATGATCTGATGATCGTCGGCCCAGCTACCCGGGATGTGAATATCGACTATACAGGCGAGGAAAGCCGCATCGTGGGCGGTGCAGTCACCTTCTGCACCCCAGCCGCTGCATCCACAGGCGCTGCTGTATTCGCGGCGATAAAGGCGGCGCCGTGTGATGAAGAAGTGCCGCGCGCCTTCCGCCTGCCAAAGGAGGACATGGCTGTACTGCCTTCCAACTATACCACGGAAATGCGCAACCGCTACTTCACCGCCGACCGTGAGAAACGGGATGCCGCCTGCACGGCGCAATCTGGCCCGGTCCTGCCCGGAGAGCTTCCGCCCGTCACAAGAAAAATGACACACCTTGCCGGCCTTCTTTACGGCGATTTCCCGGATGAACTGCTGGAAAGCCTTAAGGGGCAGGGAAAGCTGACAGCCGATATCCAGGGCTTTCTGCGCCATAACGAGAACGGCCGCCTTGTTTTTCACGATTGGGAAAAAAAGCGTACGTACCTCCCGTACTTTGACATCCTGAAGGCCGATGCCGCAGAGGCGGAGATACTTACGGGTCTTTCCGACAGGCGGGCAGCCGCAAAGCAGCTGGCCGCCTGGGGCGTGCCAGAGGTGCTCATTTCCTACAACACGGAAATGCTGGCCTATGACGGGCGAAGCATGCGCGCATATCCTGTGAAGTCCCGTAATCTCAGCGGCCGGACGGGCCGCGGAGATACCGTGTTCGGGAGCTACATCGCCATGCGCATACTCGGCGCTGATATGGATGAAGCCCTCCGCTATGCCGCTGCCTGCGTGTCCCTGAAAATGGAAACGCCCGGGCCGTTTGCCGGCACGCGGGCGGATGTTGAAGCTTATCTCAAGGCGTTTTATTGATCGCGGCAGAGAAAAGCTTTCCGGAAGGTATGCCCCGTCATTTGGCCAATGCCTTCTGCAGCTTCTCCGTTATCTCAGGCGGAAGATATTCTCCCATATCCTCAAGGAGTTCTCTGAGAAATGCGGAAGGCATCATCTCCCGCATCTCATTGACGCTCAGGTCGCTGAGCATCCCGATGATCTCATCTGCTATCGCATCATTGCTCTTTTGACCGTTCCTCGAAAAATACTCTATCATACTGTCTTTCGCTTCATCGAGCAGGTCCAGCTTTTTGCGCTTGGCGACCTTTATCCCGGCCCTGCGGCCAAAGCCCTTGAGCAGCCTCTCCGTTTCATTTGTGCGCAGAAGTATCTTTTCCGGATGTACGCCGGCTTTGGAAAGCATATTTATAAATTCGTCAAGCAGCTTATCCGGATCATAAACCGCACCTTCGGCATGTATCGCCGGCAGCACCATGCCATCCTCGTCTACCGTTAAGAGGATCGCCGGCAGATAAGGCGGCTCCCCGTTCACAGGCTCCGGCAATCGGACGATCTCACACTGAAACGTCCCATTCTGTTTTATCTTTGAAAGACGGAAAAGCGAAAGATCGCTCACGATGGAAGGCTCTTCGGGCAAACGCTCTTTATAGGGCGGAAGCGTTGTCCTTTCGATATGCAGTTCCCCATCCCTGATCGAATAAAGAGGTATGGTGACGGACTCTTCATCTCCCGGCTCTTTCTCATCATCCATATCGAAAATACCGTTTATCGCCTTGTCAAAATCCGTTCCGATCTGTTCGAAAAGATCGCTCCGGGTCGGTATATACACCTCTCCTGACATATTGAGGCTGATAGCCCGCAGTCCGAGCTCATCCCTGTCGCGCTTCGTAAGCTCCGAAACGACCGTAAGCGCGTCCTCCAGCGCATCCCAATCTGCCTGATCCGTGATGCTCCACGGTATGCAGTGCGGATAATAGCGGGCAAAATGCGGATACGGTGTCCGGAACGCCCTGCCTGTCTTCTTGCAGTAGTCTTTAAGGGCTTTCCATTCCTCGTTTGTCAGTTCTTCTTTTCTTTCGACACTCAGCTGTACACAATCCTGTCTGAGCATTTCCACCATAGATGCTTCAGAGGGGTCAGTCTCCATCATTTCACGCAAGCTTGAGAGAGCCTCCTGCCCGATATAGACGCTCAGCGCCATATGCTCTCCGTTCCTGCCCATGATGCAGCAGTAGCCCACGCGTCCGTCCCGCAGCTCTACCGCAAAAAGCTCATCCTCATAGATCCTGTCCCATATCTTCGAATCCCGGAAATCATAGCCGAGTTTTATGATCCTATCCATACCGTTCCTCCCCCTCTTCCTTTCTTTGGGTATACATCGAAAACCGCATTTCAAACACAAACCTTTATCGTATCAGCCATACCCTGCCGCTGATCCCCGCAGGCTTTTTTACCGCGCTTACCGGATGCATGGAAAACTTAAAGCCGGGCATCGCGTCATACTGCCGCTGCAGATTGGTGGCGACCTCGATCCTCAGCTCGTTTTTCCCGGGCTGCAGCCTGAGCCGGAACCGATACGGCGGGCAGATGCGTTCGCCTGTCCTGACTCCATTCACATACAGTACGGCGCAATCGTACACATCTTCTATCTCGAGCAAGGCACTGCCGCCGTCTGACCTTATCTCTGTCTCATAAGCGATGAAGCCCGAGAAATCCGGATCATGCAGGCTCGCGGGCTCCGGTGCATCTGCCTTCCATTCATCACGGAAATCCGGGTATTCCTTTGCTTTTGCAAGGCTCATCCTCCAGCCGCTGATCTCTGTCCTCGTATCCCCTATAGCCGCTTCCTGCTTCACTTCCGCGTCGTCGCATCCGAATGCCAGCACCAGCAGCTCATACGGTTCGACATGAAGGCGGCACACCGTCTCATCCCCTGCCTGACGCCATTCAGCCTTGCGCAGCTCGTTCGTCAGCGGATCGTACAGGACGGGCTTGCCCGATACAGGCAGTGTGATCTCCCCCTCGAAAACGGAGCCCGTGGATTCATTCGAGATCAGGTACAGGTCATCCTCACCCCGGTAATGGTACACGCGCAGCTCCGTGAAGGGCCTGTTCAGCCGCGCATCATACGCGCCGATCTCCCCAAGCTTCGCCGTAAGCCCCGCCATAGGCACCACCTGCCCGGGGAAGGGGCGGATATCCGCCGTATCAGATGCCCCCTCGGGCCTTCCGTCCACATATATCACGGGGAAGCCCTTTTCCCAGGCTTCCGAAGCGAACCGGGCGACAGCCTTAGGAAGGAACCGTGAGCGGGATATGACCAGCGCCTTGTATTCGCGCCCGTTTATATACATTTTTTCATTGAGCTCTGCCATGCCTTCGGCAAACACATCGCAAGGCACATAATCAAAGTCTATCTGGTCCTCCAGCAGTACCCGGGCGATCTTCTCCGTATACTGCGCCTCCCCTGCCCAGACGGCCTCGCCCTCATAGAGCAGCGCGGCGCAAGGAACGTTCACGCCCCCGTCGATCAGATGGCACACGCGCTGGCAGTATGCCATCAGCGTTCCGAAATGCCTGTATTCGGGATTCTCCCCATGAGCGTAGAAATGCGGCGGGCAGTCCGGATCCGGGAATTCCCTGGGACTGAAGGCATGGGGCACCAGCCGGTTTATCCCCCGCACCATCATATGATCCGCCAGGTATTTCATATCCCGTACGCCGAAACCCCAGCCGTACGCGCCAAAGAGCTCACACATAGCCCGGCCCCGCTTGCGCGCGTCGATATGCGCGTGGCTGCTGCCCAGCTTCCCCAAGACAAAGTGGTACCAGGTACCGTTGGGGAAATAGGTATCCCCCGCACCGCAGGCGCGGTCTTCTCCGCCGGGGAACACCTGCCCTCCTATGGCATCGATGCCCGCGAAATGCTGCCCGCTGAGGCCGCGGAAGAAGTGCCCCAGGGAACTGCCCAGCCCAAAGGACGCGTTGTTGTCCTCCACCATGTGCCCTATGTATTCCACGCCTCGCTTCTGGCACCAATCCCCTATCTGCCGAGAAAAGTTTTTCTCCACAAGCCGCGTAAGGATATCCATATAGGCATAGCGGACAGCGCCTGTCTCCCGGTTGTCCGCGCCTTCAAACCAGAGAAGGGGCAGTTTGCTTGCCCAGCCCTGCCCCAGACGCTTCCGGAGCATGTCTCCGAGTTCTTCACACCAGGTGAGCTGCATCATGCCGCGGCCTATATGGGAATCCACCTGCGCGTACGGCGGCACGTTGCCAACCATAGGCTCATCCGAGAAAAAGCCGGCGATGGTCTTGCCGAACTCATCGCGATACCTGGCATAATGCGGTTCATACACGCTGTCGATGAGCACACGCACGCTGTCCCTGTCGATGAGATTGCAGTAATCCGGGCGGCCGCCGCCGTTCCTGGTCAGGTACAGCGCTATGAGCTTCCAGTGCCCGTCCGGCACATCCCAGGTGAACTTCTTCCAGCCGGCCTCCGCAGCCAGCGGCGTGAGGTCGATCATTTCACCGTCAAGCCTGTCACCCCGCATCCTGCATGCATAGAGCCCCAGGAGTACGTCGTCATCAAAGCTGCGCTCCGGAAGCGCCTCACCGGTGATCCCCATGGGCTTAGGCGGTGCGAATGGGCTCGGCGCCGGGTGCAGGAGCGTATCCACATCAACCGTGCCGCCCCTGAAAGGCCCTGCCGCTTCACTTGAGCGGAAGGCAAGGTACTGTTTGCACAGCCTCGGCTCTGCGTTTTCCATCGCCCCGTTGCTGTGCCCCGTGGGAAAGTGATCGTCATCCAGTATCCAAACCCGCATACCCCTTGTACGGGCCTCATCCAGTATGATATCCAGATCCTGCCACCATTTGGGACCGCAGAAATCCGGATGCGGACGGCATTCCACACATACCTCACGTATATTGGCCTCGTATATCGCGCGCATATAGTCCCGCAGCACTTTCTCCGTTTCGCCATGCTGCCAGAAAAACGGCAGTATATAGCTGCCCGTCCGGTTCTCCAGTGCCTCCTTTACCCGCTTGAGCATATTTACCTCCCCGCCTGACGTCCTGCCGCCTGCACTTTCAGAAAATGGGTGCCTGTGCAAGTCCTATCGTCTGTTTTTTCTTTCCTTCGCACAGGAGCTTATCCGGGTCATAGCTGATATTGAAGCTCTTTCCGTCCGCCCTGCCGAAGCCCTCCGGCACGTGCTTCGCGCCGTATACAGCAGTACGGCCGAACATGCCCTTGCGCAGTTCATGATCGTCCGTTCCTGCGAGGATACGCCCGCACAGCTCGATCCCTTCGTCCAGCGTCTCCGGCAGCAGCACCTGGTGCCCACCGTACATGGTATCGAACTCCTTCTCAAAGTGCTTGAAGTGCAGAAGATTCTTAAGATACCTCTCGATGGGTAGAGCATTGGCAAAACCCAGCAGCGTATTGCCGTTGCAGGCATCCCCCGTATAGGCGATCCTGAACTTCCGGTCCAGCAGTACGATGCTGCCCGGGGTATGCCCGCCCACATCGATCACCTCTATCTGCCTGTCGCCCAGATCAAAAACATCTCCATCCCACACAGGCAGCGTCTTCATCGGACATTCAGGGATGAAGTCGCTCTCCTCCATCTCGTCCCTGCATTCGGGAAGTGCGATCTCCCGGGCCCGTTCCAGCAGCTCCTGCGCAGAAAGCGGCTTTTCGGAATAGAAATACGGCAGGTCCGCCGGATGGATGTAGCATTCGTCAAAGGCAAAATTCCCACCGCAATGGTCAAAGTGGAAGTGCGTGTTCACAAGCTTGATCGGCTTTTCCGTAAGCGTCTTCATAAAAGCGCGCAGATTCCCATAACCAAGCATGGTATCTATCGCCAGTGCATAATCCCTGCCCTCGGTGAGGTAACAGTAGACATTCTCTTTTTCCGTAAAAGCGTATTCGATCTGCCAGGTACCCGGGGCGATCACTTTTGCCCTGAAAAACGTAACGTTTGACATGCTGTACCCTCCTCTTCATCTCATGTTTAGATCAGAAAAGCTCTGGCGGCTCTCATCAAGTATCCATATCGTTGAGTGTTTTCATTCCCCTTGAGTGACCAATGTCGAAAGGTTTTTCCCTTCCATGAAGGGCTGCTCTTTTGCTGTCATCTGTACCTGTGAGAGACGCGGTCATATGCCCCACGTCTTTCGCGGGTGTTTTCAGGGCGTCGACACCGTGTTTTCCCTTTGCAGGTAATCCATCAGCACACAGAGACCGCCCTTTGGCACGCAGAAGCGGTGCCTGTCCGTACGGATCTCCTGCCAGACCGTCTCCAGATCAAACCAGCGTACCTCATCCACCTCGGAAGCCTGCAGCCTGAGAGCGGCAGCATCCACTTCCCCATCGTATACGTATACCCAGGCGACCTCACTGTCGCGGAAGGGGAAGCCATGAAAATCCATCTCGTAATGATTACTGAATTTCCCCGCATAGTGCAGGGACTCGGCAGGAGCCTCTATCCCCAGCTCCTCCCCCAGCTCCCGCAGGGCGGAATCGCGCGGCTCCGATCCCGCGGGGATATGACCCGCGGAAGAGGTATCATAAAGTCCGGGAAAGGATTCCTTTTCCATGCTGCGCTTCTGCAGCAGGATATCATACCCTGCCGCGCTTTTCCGCACGATCCACACATGCGCGGTCCTGTGCCGGATGCCGGTCCTGTGGGCCTCCTCCCGGCTGATGACCCGCCCGGTCGGCTCTCCCTTCTCATCCACGATATCCAAGTATTCTTTCATATCCGCATCATTTCCTCCTTATGCAGATCCTGAACGCAGCTAACTATCTGCGGCGGTAATAGCATCCTTCACACAGGCGGTAAGACCAGTTCCAGGGCAGATTCCTGCCGCACGCAGCGCATGTCTTCTGCTTGAGCTTCTGCGTAGACAATATATGGATGATCCCTTGAGAGATCAGGGATTTGCGCCTCCCTATCTCCTCCAGCAGGCTTTCGGGCTCCTCCAGGAAAAGGCGTGTGTAGTTATAATACAGGTCACAGCGGCGGTAATCCTCCTCCAGGGAATCCAGCATCTGAACGGTGCAGGCATCCGGATCGAGGTATTCCGGTATACCGGCGAGCACATCCACGTGCTCATGCGCGCATTCGGCGTGGTACATCATCCGCCAGCGTCCCAGCATATCAGGATCGGTCTCATCGAAAGGGATACAGATAAACCGGTACAAAAGCGCCTTATCCGTATGCGGGGTCTCCATCATAGCCGCAAGCTGCGCCATCCGCACCGTGGAAGCCTTGGA
>DBXA01000076.1:0-120 GCA_002309235.1 Christensenella sp. UBA1224
AGCATTACTGCTCCAGTCCCTTTTTTATGAATCGGAAACCGGATACACGGGAAGAATTTCTGGATTTTTCGGAAAGGGAAAAGGAACGCTGCTTTGCGGCGAAGAAAGACGGAGAATTAT
>DBXA01000076.1:271-649 GCA_002309235.1 Christensenella sp. UBA1224
GAAAGCATCAATCCGTCAGGCAGCGGATTCTGGCTTAAGTATTTTCACGCCTATACCAACAGTGTCGTGCGCAGGATAGATGAGCGGATACTGCAGAGAGCTTCCCTGATATGATCGCATTGGATTGCTGAAGGCTTAAAACTGAAAAAAGAATAATGAATAAGGAGGGTACGGAGAGACCGGTCCCTCCTTATTCATTTTTCAGTCGTCAGCATCCATTTTCCTGCTATAGGGGAGGAGAGTATCTTAAGACATCTTGTCCTTTTTCTGCAGCAGCACGGCTACAATGACGATGAGTCCTTTGAAAGCCTCGCGCAGGAAGGGCGGTACTCCGATCAGGTTCAGAAGATTGTTCATGACTGCTATGATCAGCATGCC
>DBXA01000076.1:731-3234 GCA_002309235.1 Christensenella sp. UBA1224
CTGCCGATCCGGGCGATGTTGATCACGGAAGCAACTGCCACCAGGATACCGGACAGCACATAAACCGCCGTCTTGACCCGCTCCACATTGACGCCGGAAAGTCGGGCGGCACGCTCGTTGGAGCCAATGGCGTAAACATGGCGGCCGAATGGCGTCTTGCGGGCAACCACCACCAGAATAACCGCAATGATGAGCCAGTAGAAGATGGGGAGGATGATCTCGCCGCCGATCTGCGTGTTGGCGATGGCCGTGAACTCACGGGGTACCTTTACGCCGACGGTCTGCATGAATTGCTGTGTCACGCTGCGGCAGATCTTCATCATGCCCAGGGTAGCGATAAATGCCGGGATCTTGCTGCGCGCTACCAGGAAGCCGTTGATAAAGCCGATCAGACACCCCATGGCAAGCGCCGCGGCAATCCCTATGATGAAGGCGGGAACACCGGTAACGCCGATCGAAGTCAGCAGACCGTTGGCGTTGCTGTTGATCAGGATCATCATCACCGCGCCGACAGCCACGAGCGTGGAGCCTACTGCCAGGTCAATACCGCCGGAAATGATCACAAAAGCCATGCCCAAAGCGACAATGCCTACCGAAGCGTTGTTGCGCAGGATATTGATCCAGTTTTTGCTCCAGTTGGTGAACCACGCGCTGAAGCTGGGATAGTTGAAACCCAGAGCAAAGGTCTGCATGATGATCATGATGACCAGTACAGCGGCGGTGGAATATAAAGGATTCTCTTGCCATTTCGCTGAGATCCTTTTCACGAAAGACTGTAACGCGTGCTTCCGCATCGTTCTTTCTGACATTGAAGTTTCCTCCCTCGTCAGCCGCCTGTAGCCAGGCGCATAATGTTCGCTTCATTCATGGTTTCTCCGCAGACCTCGGCGCGCACATCCCCGTGATACATCACCAGAGAACGCCTGCAGACGCGGATGATCTCCTGGGCTTCGTTGGACAGCACCACAACGGCGACGCCGTTCCCGGCCAGCCGGAGAATGATATCGTATATCTCCTCTTTGGCGCCCACGTCTACTCCCTGGGTGGGATTGTCAAGGATCAGCAGTTTGGGGTCGGTCATCAGCCACTTCGCCAGCACCACTTTCTGCTGATTGCCGCCGGAGAGGCTGCCGATGCTTTCGGTCGGAGCACTCATCTTGATCTGGAGGTCCTTTCGCTGGCGTTCAAAGCGCTCGAGCTGCTTTCTGCGATCGATCAACCCAAATCGCGTCGTTTTCTCCAGGGTAACGATGGAGCAGTTATCCAGGATATTCATGTCCTTGATGATGCCATTCTCTTTTCTGTTGCGGGGTACATATGCCACGCCGAGCCCCAGCGCCTGCCGGGTGGATCTCATCTGGACGAGCTTCCCCTCGATATAGATACGGCCCTGATACTTACCGCCGTCGCCGAAGACAGTTCGGAACACCTCACTGCGGCCGTCGCCGAGCAAGCCGGTCACGCCCAGCACCTCACCGGCGTGCACGGTCAGACTGACATTCCGGTAATAAGGTTCCTGCGTCAACCCCTCGATGCGCAGCACTTCTTTGCCGATGTCGGAGATCTGGTCCAAGGTCTCGGTACGTACGTCATGACCCACCATGTCGCGGGAAATGCCGGTGATAGTGGCATCCTCCACCGAACCGCGGGAAACGACGACGCCGTCACGCAGCACCACATAAGTGTCGCAGATCTCCATGACTTCACGCAGCTTATGTGAGATGAAGACCACGCCCACGTTTTGCCTTTTCAAAGTACGCAGCATATCAAAAACGCGCTCGATCTCCGGATCGGTCAGCGATGTCGTCGGCTCATCCATGATGATGATGGAAGCCTTCATCTGCAATGCGCGTGCTATTTCCACAATCTGCTTGTAGCTGGCGTCCAGTGACGCCACTATGGCCATGGGATCGATATCGATATCCAGGTCCTGAAACAATGCCCTGGTCTGTCTGAGTTCTTCTTTGTGATCGATGAACCCGCCCGTCTTTTTGATCTCGCGGCCGATGAACATATTCTCGTACACCGGTAAGTCGTTGATCAGGTTCAATTCCTGATGGATAAACGCAATGCCCTCATTGAGGGATTGGGCCGGAGAATGAAACGACACAGGCCGGTCGTCCAAAGTGATCCTGCCCTGATCCGCCTGTAATACGCCGCCCAGGATATTCATCAGGGTGGATTTCCCGGCGCCGTTTTCGCCCAGCAGCGCGCAGATCTCACCGCCCTGCACGGTGAAGTCCACCTGCCGGAGTACATCGTTTGCCCCGAAGGATTTCACGATCCCCTCCATGGACACTTTCATAGCCTCACATCCTCAAACATGATGCCTCATTCAAGGAAAGGCCGTGGGATGAACCACGGCCTTCCGAACGAACAGGTAAACTGATCAATAGATGGTGTTGCTGGGATCGAGGTATTCTTCCACATTGTCCGCATCGACGATCTGAGAGGGGATCACGGTTACGGCTTCGACCTCTTCGCCGGCCAGCTTGGCCAGGGC
>DBXA01000076.1:3315-6602 GCA_002309235.1 Christensenella sp. UBA1224
CCGCCGCCGCCGGTGATGGCCTTGATGTCGGTACGGCCGGCATCCGCGATGGCCTGCAGAACGCCGATGGAGGTCTCGTCATCGAGGCTGTAGACGGCGTCTATCTGGGGATTGGCAGCCAGAATGTCGGCAAAGTCCTTCAGGCCGTCTTCCCGGGTGAATTTGGTCGCGTACTCGATCACGTTCAGGCCGGGTGCGATCTCAGCGATCGTCTCGTTGAAACCGGCCATGCGCAGTTCGGAAACAGAGCCGCTGGTGGGCACGGGCAATGCGATGACGGTCGCATCGGTACCGACCTTATCAACGATGAACTTGGCACCGGCAACACCCATGGAGTGGTTGTCGCCCGTGACCTTCAGGATGCCTTCCGCGTCGATGTCCATATCAAAGGCAACAACGATGACGCCCTGATCAATGACGTTCTGAACGGGCACTTCCATGCCGGTCCACTGGGGAGCGATGACCAGGATCTGAGCGCCCCAAAGAACGGCCTCGTCGATCTGCGCGGTCATTTCCTCGGCGTTGCTGGATGTGGTGAGACGGTATTCGATCTTACCGGCATCAGCCAGTTCTTTTGCATAAGCTTCTGCCTGATAGGTGATGCCGCTGACCCAGCCGTGGGTCATGACGGGGACCAGGACGCCTACCTTTACGGGCGCGTCATCTTCAGCGAACGCCGGCGTCATGCCGAGACAGAGCATCAGGACGAGAACCAGGGTGAGTACCTTCTTCATTTCGAGTTCCTCCTTCGATGATAAATCTTTTGAAAGCCTGGCCTTTAAGCTATGATCATGCCAAAGCCAAGGCAGGACCCCAAGATGGTATTTTAATACATTCGGGATGGGATGTCAATTCTTTCGCCGGGGCGATCATTTATTGCGGATAAATTACGAAATAATTAAATTAATGTCACAAAAAGGAATTTGGAAGAAATGTCAAAGTAGTCAAAAAGAGGGAGATTACTTTGGCGTTAACAAAGGCAGAGACGAAAACATTTCTGGAATTATTGTCAGAAGTACCGGAATATCAGAAAGGGAATGCGATCAAGTATTCACTAAGCGTTTTGATATTTCCGGCAGTACTTGCAATCCTGTGTAGAGCAGAACATATGCGGGTAATGCGAACAAAAGAGACATCATAATAACGCCGCATGTAAAGCAGACATACGCCCGGTTATCAGGTGGCGGAACAGAACGGGAACGGTTCTAGCCGAAGTCTTCAGGAAAAGAACCTTTGAGAAACTGCATGGCTCACAGGGATGCGCAAAAATCCTGCGGCGGATACGGTCATCTGCTCCGTGGTCCTGTTTGCGTATTTGCGGGAGGATGGCAGCTTACCCTCAGGTATTGCAGTCTGCCGCTTGTGGTATATATACCTGCCATAGCTGCAAGCTGCAATGCCTACTTGTCATATCGGTATGTACAGGGGATCTATGAGGGATACAGTACTGGCCCCAAAAGGCTTGATCTAAGGGTTTTCCGTTATACTTCTTCCGGAAATTAAACTCTATCTTAATGATAAGGAGTATTATAAGGGGATGGTGTATTGCAGCTGGGTAAGTTGGATAGGCAGCAGGGTATTAATTGTTCAGTCTTGAACTGATCCTTTATAAATATGGAAACCAGATTGAAGCGGGGTACCTGTGTAATATGGCAAATATCATCACCGGCATCCGAATCGCTCGCAGTATCGCCTTGCTGGTCTTTCCTGTTTTTTCTCCGGTGCTTTATGCTCTGTATGTCCTTGCAGAAGTCAGCGACATGATAGATGTCACAGTTGAGAGGAAAACCGAAACCGTCATTGAGATTGAATCGAAGCTGGATATGGCGGCGGATTTTGTTTTGGCAGTCGTCTGATCTGCTTACGCGAAGAGCTGGCGGCAGGAATAAAAAGGAGAAGCTGTGACAATTTGAAAAAAACTTGACAGATGAGACTACAACGTGTAGAATATACGAAGACTACATGATGTAGTCCGAAAGGAGCGGTATCTATGGCCGATATTCAATTAGGAATTATTGAGAGCCGTTTTGCGGATATGATTTGGGCAAATGAGCCTGTAACTTCTACGGAACTGGTAAGGCTGGCAGAAGATACATTTTGCTGGAAGCGTACGACAACACATACTGTTATCAAGCGTCTGTGCGAAAAAGGACTGTTCGTGAACAACAAGGGTACGGTTACTTCTCTCATCTCGAGAGAACAGTTTTATTCGCGGCAGTCGAGGCAGTTTGTAAAAGAATCCTTTAACGGTTCACTTCCGGCGTTTATCGCTGCTTTTACTAAGAATGGTAAGCTTACAGCAGATGAAGCGGATGAGATCCGCAGGATGATCGATGAAGCGGAGGACAAATGATGGATGCTGTATTTATAAAAATGCTGAATATGAGCATTTCCGCGGGGTGGCTGATACTTGCTGTTATGCTGGTGCGCCTTTTCCTGAAGAAAGCTCCGAAATGGCTCTGTGTTCTGCTTTGGAGCCTCGTGGGCGTGCGGCTTGTTATCCCTTTTTCTATAGAGTCAGTTTTCAGTCTAATCCCTAGTACAGCAGTGATCAGCCCTTATGTCGCTGATGCCAGGTTTCCCGAAATCAGCAGCGGTGCTTCTGTCACTGACAGTGCAGTCAAACCGCCGCTTGGCAGCTTTTCGGCTGCAACCCCTATGGACAGTGTAAATCCTATAGGCATACTTTTGTATCTATGCGGTATCGTATGGGCCGTTGGTATGTTCTGCATACTCTTATATGGACTCATCAGCTTCCTCCAGCTGCGGTATAAGGTTGCAGAAGCGATCCCGTACGATAAGAATACTTGGCTTTGTGATCGGGTGGACACGCCTTTCATTTTAGGTGTGTTCTGCCCGCAAATCTATCTGCCTTCCGGCTTGAATGAAAAAGAAACTGAATATGTGCTCGCCCATGAGCATGCTCATTTGAAACGAAAAGATCAGCTTTGGAAGCCGATAGGGTTTCTTCTTCTTACTATGTATTGGTTCAATCCTTTATCTTGGGTCGCCTATATCCTGCTTTGCCGGGATATAGAAGCTGCTTGTGACGAAAAGGTTATCTCCGGCATGGAAATGACAGAAAAGAAGGCTTATGCAAGCGCTCTCGTCACTTGTAGTATGCAGCGTCGTGTTATCATGGCTTGCCCGCTTACCTTCGGGGAAGTTGGTGTAAGGGAAAGGGTAAAAAGGGTGCTCAATTACAGAAAGCCAGGCTTATGGATTGTTATTACAGCGCTGATAGCTTGTGTAATCATAGCGGTTTGTTTCCTGACGAGCCCAAAAGA
>DBXA01000184.1 GCA_002309235.1 Christensenella sp. UBA1224
TTAAGGACTTTCTGTGACCTGAGCCACGCGCAGATCGCCGGCCTTTTCGGAAAGAGCGAGGCATGGTCCCGGGTCACTTATTACCGCGCCAGGCAGATGCTGCAGGACGCAATGAAGGAGAACGGTTATGGGGAAGAATGATTGTAATATCATCCGGGACCTGATGCCCCTGGTGATCGACAGAGCGGCGAGCGAGGAGAGCCGCAGGGCCGTGGAGGAGCATATCGCATCCTGCGCGGAATGCCGGAAGCAGTATGAGGCGATGAAGGCGGAACTTTCGGAAGGCGCCCGCGCGGAATACGAGGCGGAACAGAGCAAATTCGTGGCTGCGCTGCGGTCCGTGAAGAGGCAGCGCAGAAGGCGCAGGCTGACGGCGGCGCTTGCGGCATTTGTGATCTGCGCCGCTGCAGCGCTGGGAGGGACATTTGCCTATTTCCGGCTGTTCACGGATTACAGCGTAGAGGTGAAGGACAGCCTGTATTCCTTCAGCCTGGCGAAGATGGAGGACGGGCGCATCGCCGTTACGGCGGACGGGAGCCGGGTGGACCGCAATATCGTCTCAAGCATACGCGATACCACGGAGAACGGCAGGAGGGTCTTCTATCTGACGTTGTATACCACCGTTATCCGGAACGGGTCGCAGAACACACCGGAGGATAAATGGTGTTTTATGACAGCGCCTGCCGACACCTATGAGATACGCAAGGGCACTGCCGATCACTATACGACCGTCTGGCGGGAGGGAGATGATATCCCCGCGGCTTCCGATGAAATGGAAGAGTATCTTGCAATGGCGGAAGAAATGCATTCCCTCCTCTGGGATGAAAACGGGTCATCCGGTTATGAGAGACTGGAGGACGCGCAGCGGAAAGTGCCCGAATGGCAATGAACACACAGATGGCGAAACGACCTGCCGGATTATACCTCTTTTTGCAGGTGAATGCGAATGGAAGTGTTGATTTGAAAGGTATACTATGATATGATGATACTGCGCAGGGGAAGGCACCCATCACAAAAAACGGCGCGCGGTACGGCAAGGGGGATGACACCCATCGAAAAAAACATCATTGTCGTGGATGATAACGGGAATAAACTGACTTCAACATACGCAAAGCGTGCGAAAGGCCTGGTAAAACACGGCAGGGCACGCTGGCTGGACGACGATACGATCTGCCTTGCGTGTCCGCCGGACAGGAATGGGCCGGAGGATATCTATATGGAAAACGCAGATACGAAAACCATTGAGGGAGTTCAGGCAGCCGATAAAGACCTTATACCGGATGCAGGCTTCACCGCGGCCGATATCCTGGAAAGGATAGACCGCATCATCGAGCAGGGCGAGCGGCAGAAGGAAGTCCTGGATATGATCTTCCGCCTGCCGGTCAACAACGGGCCGGATGGCGGTATGGACGGCGCGAACCGCGCAGAAGCCATCGGCAGGGTCTGCGAGGCCCGGGAGAAGACCAATCAGAAGACGATCGAGCTGCTGAGAAGGATGTATGAGGACATCGCGCCTCGCAGGGAGGAAGGTCCGGACCGGCGTTCGGCGCTGGTTGAATCCATCCGCAAGATGGATTTCAGCGGAACACACCCGGATGCGGTCAAAGAGGTGCTGGCATTTATCGAACGCCATGGATGATCGATAAGATCACATGCCCGGTTCGTCGGAAGACGGGCCGGGTTTTTGGATCGGGAGGGATAGATATGTTATTTCCGGTCAGAGAGGTCGTCCTGCGGGACGGCAGGAAATGTGTCCTTCGGCCGACCGGGCCGGAGCTTGCGGAGGATATGATCGCGTACATGAAGGAGACTGCGGCCGAAACGGAATACCTGCTGCGCTATCCGGATGAAGTGACGTATACGCCGGAGGCCGAAAGGGAGATACTGGCAAGGATGCTGGACGACCCGGCTTCCGTCATGATGGCGGCCGTCGTCGGGGGAAAAGTGGCGGGGAACGCGTCCATCAGCGGCATAGGGGCCAAGCGCAAGATCCGCCACCGCTGCTCGCTCGCGATCGTCCTGTACCGGGATTACTGGGATCTGGGCATCGGCCAGGCTATGATAGGGTACCTCGCGGAGCTCGCAAAGGAGATCGGCTATACGCAGATGGATCTGGAGGTCGCGGCGGAAAACGAGCGCGCGAAGGCGCTGTACCGCAAGTGCGGCTTTACCGAGAGCGGGCGAAGATACCATGCCCTGCGGTTTGACGACGGCAGCCTGCACGATGAGATACTTATGTATAAAGAGCTGTGAATTGTAAATACGGAGGTGCGCCCGGATGGATGAAACACGGATCACCCTCTTCAGACAGGGGGATGGCGGTGTATTTGCGTATCGCATACCTTCGATCATCACGCTTGCCTCCGGCAGGGTGCTGGCCTTCTGCGAGGCAAGGCGTGATTCACTGGGCGATTCCGGCAGGATCGATATCGTGATGCGGGCCGGGGATGGTACAAGCTTCGGACAAGTGAGGACGGTCGTCCGCGGAGGAGATGATACCGTCGGGAATCCCTGCCCGGTACAGGACCCTGCATCCGGCAGGCTGTTCCTCCTCTATAACGCGAACGATGCCGATAAGCCGGAGCCCTTGATACTGCAGGGGAAAGGCCCGCGCACCGTGCATCTGGTCTTTTCGGATGACGAAGGGGAGACCTGGTCGCAGCCCCGGGATATCACCTGCCAGGTCAAGCGGGAAGGGTGGACCTGGTACGCCGCAGGCCCGTGCCATGGGATCGCGCTTCCGGGCGGAAGGCTGATGCTCGGCTGCAACCACGCGGTGCTGGACAAGGCGCAGGGCAGGTCCGCCGGGTATGTGTCGCACGTTATCTGGTCGGATGACGCGGGCGTTACGTGGAAGATCGGTCAGGATATGGGGCGCAATACAAATGAGAGCTCCCTTGCCGGCTTTTCGGATGGGGGAGTCCTCATCAATATGCGCTATATCCCCTTTGGGGAGGAAGAAAACCCCTATTGCCGGGCGCAGGCCTATTCCGGGGATGGGGGCAGTACTTTTTCGGAAACGGTCCTGAGACATGACCTTACGGACCCCGTCTGCCAGGGGAGCCTGCTCACGGTGAGCACACCGGATGGCGAGGAAGTGCTCCTGAGCAACGCGAATGCGAGGACGAGGAGCTGCCTGTGCGTACGAAGGTCCTCCGACAGAGGGGAAACATGGCGCCCGGAGCGTACTGTCACGCCCGGCCCGTCCGCGTACAGCGATATGGCGCAGCTGCCGGACGGGCGCATCGCGCTTTTGTATGAAACAGGGGAACGATCGCCCTATGAGAGGATCGACCTTATGGTCTTTCCGCTCCGGTGAGCATACGGCTC
>DBXA01000135.1 GCA_002309235.1 Christensenella sp. UBA1224
GCCGGGCAGGATAAGCAAAGCGCCGCTGCTCTTTTGCTGGATACACTCAAGCTGAGCGAGGAAAACGACGGCATGCGGAGGGATGAGATCATCTCGCAGCTCCGCAGGACCATGTATATCGAGCCCTTCTCCGTCGTTTCGAAGCTGGATATCCAGAACGAGCGCCTGAACAACGCGGCTGTCTCGCCGGACGGCACGCAGGCCATCTGCGCCGCCAACGGGAACACCGTCGCCCTGATCGACCTGGGCACCGGCAGGATCGTCAACACCGTTTCAGCGGGCAATTCCGAGATCAGCAGCATTGCCTTCTCGCCGGACGGCACCCGCTTCCTCGCCGTGTACGGAGACTACCGATACGCGACCGTATGGAACACGCTCGACGGGTCCGAGGTCTTCACCTACTCTACCAGGCACGGACGGGATTCCATGCTTGCCAATGTCCTCTTCTGGAAGGATGCCGATACGCTGCTCATACAGGATTACGACCAGCTGTTCCTCGTCTCCATCCCCGGCGGCGAAGAAACGCTCTTCTATACGATCGGCGATCAGCAGGAGGGCTACAATTACGAAAGCAATCTCTATACCGCCGGTATGGGGAAGCCTATGGGGGAGATCATAACGGATTCCTCCGATGACTTTGCCCACACGTACCTCCTCGTCTCCCCGGATCGATCCCGCGTAGTCGTGACCGGGAAGGACGGCACCACCGGCACGATCGTCCTTGACGACAAGGGAGAGCGCGTTGCCCTGCTCGACAGGCTGCCCGGGACGGTAGCGGAATACTACGATATCTCCCCGGACGGCAAATACGTATCCTGCCAGTCCTATCTGGGCTTCATGGGCGTGTGGGAAACAGAGACCGGCCGCATGCGCTATCTCCATTCCCTGAGCCGCAGCTTTACCGGGAACATCACGCCTCCCGTCTTTTCCCCGGATTCTTCAAAGCTCGCCTATATCTCCGAAAGCACCCTCATCATCGAAAACCTGCCCGGCGGCAAGGAGGCCGGCAGGCTCGAGCTCGCCCCCACCGAATTCCCGCCCAGGATCTCATGGAGCGAGGACGGCAGCTTCCTCTTCTTCTTCAACCCGAACCTCTATTTCGTGGACGCGGAGGATGCCCGCGTGATCCTCATGCGCGAATCCGGCATGGATGATCCCTTCAACAACGCGGTTCCCGCCGGCGGCAGCATGGTCTTTGTGACGCGCGGCGGCGGCGAAGCCGTCTGCTACAGCCTGCCGGGCGGCTCTTCCATGGCCTTCCGGGATGATTTTGACGGTGAGCTCTGCCATTACGACCCTCTCTCCGGATCATCTGCCTGGGAAACTGCCCCCGAAGGCGAGCACACCGTGCCCGGCACCTACCAGACCGTCCTCGGCATGCAGGACGGGCCATCCTATACCGTCTATTCCCCGGATGGGCAGTACGCCGCGCTCGTCTACCCGGATGGCCCGATCGAGGTTTTCCGCAGGGAGGATCCTTCCTCTGTCTTCCTCCTCAACGCCCAGTTCGCGACCGAGGCGACGGCCTGCGGCATAACCGGCGATATCCTCTGCGCCGCGGATTCCAAGGGCCGTGTCCTGTTCCAGAACATAACGGACGGCACCATGACCATACTGGATACCGGCGCCGCCCACCTCACCTTCAACTTCGACCTCCGGCAGGGTCTCCTCATGGCCTCGCAGGAGGACGGAAAGCGCATCGACGTGTTCTCCGTGAAAGGCGCCGAATTGCTCTTCACCATGTCAAGCTCTTCTCCCTTCCTCCGCATGGGCTTTTCCGAAGACGGCGAATACGCGGTCGCCTTTACCGAAGACGCCTGCATGGCGGCGCACCTCTATACGGATGAAGCGCTGCTCCTGGAAGAAGCGGAAAAGCTGGCGCCCCGGCGCTGAGACATACCTGCTTTTCAGGGTCATATCAAACAAGGGCAGGACAGCCTGATCCGCTGTCCTGCCCGCTGTATTTCGGGTCCCGCACTGAACCTAAAGTGCCTTTCCCCTTTTGCCTTTATTCCGCGTTCTGTCCGGAAGTATACTCGTCGATCGCCTGCTGCATCTGGACGACGTAATCGGTCAGCGCCTGGGTCGAGTTCTCATAGAACTGGTCGGAATACGTCTCCTGGAGCCTTTCCAGCGCCTCCTCGTTCCACTCCGTAAAGTAGTAGCAGGCGGTTTCCGCCGCGGTATCGAAGAGCATCACCAGCGTCATCTCGCCCGTCTTTACAGGTGTGATCACGCATACGGTATCATCCAGCGAGCCGACGTAGGAAGGTTGCGAGAAAAGATCGTATTCCGGGTCTTCCTGCAGGCCTTCCGTGAAATACAGGTCCATCGAGAGGAGCATGGTGAGCGCCGCGCGGCTCTCCTCGTTCATCATCCACATGGCGGCGTTCATATCCCGCCCCGCGACGAAGCTGACTGCCATGGAATGCGGCTCCTCTTCCGTCGCCATCGAATAATCAAAGGGTGCAGCAGCGGATGCGCTGCCGGGAGTGCTGCCCTCTGTGCTGTCTCCGGCGCTGTCTCCGGCGTACACCGTTTTGGCGCTCATTTCCTTGACTACATCCTTCACCTCTTCCGGAGAGAGGTCCGGATGGGAGTACATGATGGCGAACATATCATCGCCGACCACTACCATATCCATCCCGACGGACAGTATCAGCCCCGACATCTCCGCGCGATACCAGAACAGTATGGATCTGTGACCCGCGATCTCGGAATCCTCCTGCCCGTATTTCCCGTCCACGGATGCCGATGCCATGCTCTGGGCAACATTGCCGTAGAGCATGTCAAGCAGCTCATCCGTCATCTCGAGATTGCCCAGCCCCGTCTCCCTTTCGAGAACGAAGTTGATCATGCCGTGGTCCAGGCTGCAGTTCTCATCGCCGTAATAATACGTCGAACCGTCCTCCAGCACAGCGGCATACCAATCCCCTTCCGGCAGGGTGACGGTAAATACGCCGTTGTCAAACTCATCGGCAAGCACGGCAGGCGCATCTTCCGCAAAAACGGTGTTTGCCGCGAGCAGCAGGCACAGCATCAGGTACAGCCATCTTTTTTTCATGGATACATCTCCCCCTGTCCTTATTTTACAGGCTTCAATAGAGAAGCCTTATATACTCTTCTACGTCTTCCCTTGTCCCCATGAACGGGCCCGGCGTTTCCATCTTGAGGGATACGAGCGCCGCGCTGTACAGCACGGCTTCCTCTATGGAATGCCCCAGCCGCGCGGCGAGATAGCCCGCGAAAGCCGTATCTCCCCGTCCCGTCCTTCCCGTCAGGTTCCTGGATACGATCGGCGCGGTATAAAAGTCCTTTCCGTCATGGATGAGCACCTCGGTATTGTGGGTGATCATGATCTCCCTGGCGCCCCAGCCGGCCAGGCATTTCGCCGCCTCCCGCCTGTCGGAGAGGCCCGTCAGTATCTCCGCCTCGGCGGCGTCCGTCTTGAGATACCGTATGACAGGCAGGAATTCCTTCTTGCGCGGCCAGTCGTGGAAGGCCATCTCCTCCCCGTCGTCCCTGCGCAGAAGACACTGCACGTCCACCGCGATATCTCCCTTTTTCGCAAGCGCTCCGATCATCTCCTCATCGATATCGCCCGCCATCAGCCCCGCGGCGTGCCAGATCCGCGCGGATACGCCTTCCGGGATATCCTCCGGCCTGTAGGGCTCGATATGGCTGATGGCCCTGCAGATACGCCTTTCCCTGTCCGCCGTAAGATACGTATTGGATATCGAGGTACAGGTTTGGCTGTGAACGCCGTAAACCGTTATCTCTGGCCTTGCGGAAAACGCCTTTACAGGGTCCGCTTCCCTTTCGTTCCCCTTGGCGAGCACGGCGACTTTCGCGCCCGAAGCGCAAGCCGCGAAGCCCGAGCAGAGCACGGCTCCCCCTATCACGCTTTCGGTGCGTCCGCCGAAATCGGTATTGATGTCCTTCGAGAGCTGTCCCACGATCATGATATCGTATTCTTTCATATGAATTCCCGTTCCCTTTCCCCTTTTTCCCGCTTGACACCCGCCCGGGCGGGTACTAAACTTACTTTATCACATCTCAGGTTTAAAGGAGGCACAACCTATGCCGTACCGTACGATGATCACCGCGCACGCCGGTTCCGAAGGCCTTCCCGATAATTCCCTCGAAAGCTTTGTACAGATGTGCTCCTGCGGTGCGGACGCCGTGGAGCTGGACCTGCGCCTCTGGAAGGGCGATCTCATCCTCAGCCATAACATGCCCGAAGAGGGGAAAAGCTATGTGCCCCTCGCAAGGGCATTCGGGGAAGTCTCGAAATACCCGGATCTTTTGGTCAATGTGGACCTCAAGGAGACCGGCCTCATCGAAAGGACCATGGATCTTGCCCGCGCCTGCGGCATCGGCAGCCGTGTCCTGTTTACCGGCGATATCGCGCCGGACGAGATATCCATGATCCATAAACGCGGCTATACCTGCTGGTATAACGGAAGTCTTATCCCCGTCGAGCGCCGCGGCGAAGCGTTCGATTACATCGAAAGTCTCGGTTTTGAGATCCTGAACACCCATTACTCCACGATACCGGAGGAGATGCTCCCCCTTCGCTGCCGCCAAGTTTCCCTCTGGACGCTCAACACGGAGGAAGTCCTCGCGAAGTACTTAAAGGCCGGCGTATACAACATCACGACGCGCCTTCCCCTGGCCGCGCTCAGGCTGCGGAGCGAGCTGCATAGAAATCTATAAGCCGCCCTTCGCCTCACCCGCAAAGGCGCAGGCATATACCCGCATGGCTCCTGCCCCGCGCAGCAACCGCGCGCATTCGTTCACGGTCGAGCCGGTGGTGATGACGTCATCTACCAATAGTATCTTTTTCCCCGAAGCCTCAGAAGGCTCCCGTATGCCGAAAGCACCCTTAAGGGCTTCCCGCCTTTCTTCACCTGTCAGCTTTGCCTGCTGGCGGGTGTTTTTGATGCGTACGAGCATTTCCTCGCATGGAATGCCTGTCTCCCCGGAAAGAGCCGCGGCGATCACCTGCGCGTGGTTTTTTCCCCTTTCGCGCATCCGCGCGGGATGCATGGGGACCGGTACGATCCGGTCGATGCCATCCGGGCAGAGCTCCTTCACAAGGCGCGCCATATCCGTTGCCATGAAGCTTCCCAGCCGGTATACGCCCCTGTATTTCATATTGCGTATGATATTGTCGACCGGCGGCTGATAGCCGAAGGCGTATGCCGCCCTGTTCACGCCGTCCCGGGGCCAATCCCCGCACCTTACGCAGATATCGCCCTTAAGAGGCGCTCCGCAGCGCGGGCAGGCGCGATCCCTGTCGATCCTGCATTCCTCGAGCTTTGCGAGGCATTCCCCGCAGAGCCAGCGCACGTCTGTGCCGGAAGGCTCTGCGCACCCCATGCAGTTTGCAAATTCCGGGTACACAAGCTCCATCGCGGAAGCCCCGAGCCGGCTCAAAAACGGCTTCATGAGGGCATGCCCCCGTTCAATCCCGAGGCAAGCTCATACATTTTGCGCAGCCTTCCGCTCAGATCGCTGTACCGCCTGGCGATGTGATCGTTCCTTATCATGGATGCCACGCACTGCTTGCTCCCCACGATCATCACAAGCTTTTTCGCCCTCGTGACCGCCGTATACAGGAGGTTTCTCGTCATGAGCACAGGCGGTCCCGAAACGAGCGGCAGCACGACGGCGTCAAATTCACCGCCCTGGCTCTTGTGCACCGACATGCAGTAGGCAAGCTCCAGGTCGTCCAGGTCCGTCTCGTCATAGAGCGCGACTCTGTCCTCATCGAATGTGACCTCCAGCGTCCTGGACCCTTCCCCGATATCCGTGATAAAGCCGATATCCCCGTTGAAGACGCCTGTCCCTTCATCCGATCCCGAAACCCATTCCTTGGTATAATCGTTCCGTATCTGCATCACCCGGTCGCCCTTGCGGAACACCGTATCGCCCTTGCGGATCTCATCCCCTCCCATGCGCGGGTTGAGCGCATCCTGGAGGAGCTTGTTCAGGTTCCATACGCCCGCCTCGCCTTTTTTCATGGGGGACATCGTCTGTATCGATATCATAGGATCTGCCGAAAGGTATGCCGGCAGCCTTTTGGATACCAGCTGCACGGTCTTGCGCGCCGCGTCGGCGGCGGAATCGCTGCTCTCGAAGAAGAAATCCGTTCCCTTCGTATTGCATAGGGGCATATCGCCGGCATTGATCCTGTGGGCGTTCTCGACGATCATGCTGCCCTCTCCCTGGCGGTAGATGCGGCTGAGCCGTATCACCGGTGCCGTGCCGCTCGTGATGATATCCGAAAGCACGTTTCCCGCGCCTACGGAAGGAAGCTGGTCCACATCCCCCACGAGTATCAGGCGCGTGCCCCTGCGTACGGCGCGCAGCAGCGCCCTCATCAGGTAAAGATCGCACATGGATACTTCATCCACGATGATGACGTGCGCCTCGATCGGATCCTCCTCGTTCTTCTGGAAGAAGCTTTCTTCCCCTCCGTATTCCAGGAGGCGGTGTATCGTCCTGGCGTCGCAGCCGGATGCTTCGCTCATGCGCTTGGCCGCCCTGCCCGTCGGCGCGCACAGCACAATCCTGCCCGCGAAAGCAAGCGCTTCCAGCATGCAGCGGATGATCGTCGTCTTGCCGGTACCGGGGCCTCCCGTCACGACGGTGAGCCCTCTTCCCGCGGCGGTCAGCACCGCCTGCCTCTGCTCATCGGAAAGGCATACCCCGCTCTCGGCCTCATATTCGCCAATGACCTCGCCTATGACCTCCGGTACCTGTTTGATATCCGCCGCGAGGAACGCGAGCCTCTGGGCCGTCTCTCCCTCCGCCTCATACATCCCGGAAAGGTATATCGCATCGTCTCCGGATACATCCCGCCGGATGAGGCTGCCGGAAAGTATCAGTTCCTTGAGCGTATTTTCCGCCGTTTCCCGGTCTGTTTCCAGCATACGCGCGGTTTCCGATATCACCTTTTCATACGGCAGATACGTATGCCCGCCGCTCGACACGGCCTCGCTCATCACGTACAGGAGCCCTGTCCTGAGCCTCTGGGGGTCGAGCTTGGAAAGGCCCAGGCTGCGCGCGACGGTATCCGCCGTCAGAAAGCCTACCCCCTGGATATCCCGCACCATCCTGTAAGGATCGTGCCTTACGATATCCAGCGATGCCTGCTTATACGTCTTATAGATCTTGGCGGCGAGGTTCGTGCTGATCCCGTATGTCTGCAGGAACACCATCACCTGCCGCATCTCCTGCTTTTCGGCAAAGGATTCCGCGATCATCTTCGCCCGCTTCGCGCCGATCCCGGAAATGGAGGTGAGCCTTTCCGGCTCCTCCGAGATCACGCGGAATGCGTCCATCCCGAATTCCTTCATGATGAGCTTTGCCGTTACGGCGCCGATGCCCCTCACATAGCCGCTCGCCAGGTATTTTTCCATCCCCTTGCGGGAATTGGGCGGCATCACCGTGCAGGAGACCGCCTTGAACTGCTGCCCGTATTCCGGATGCTCGGCCCATTCCCCTTCGAGCTCCGCCCATTCCCCTTCGATCAGCTCCCCGACCGTGCCGACCACGCTGATATTGGTCTTTCCCTGCTTTAAGGTAAACACGGTCCAGCCGTTCTCCTCGTTTCGGAAAACGACCCTTTCAACAGAGCCTTCGATGGTCGCCATGGGCACCTCCGGTACATTCTTTCTGAGACGATTATACCGCCAGATGAAGCATCTGACAAGACAAATGCCGCGGAAAGAACCGTTCCCGCGGCATGGTATCTGAAGATCTTATTTTGTTCCGCTGTCCCGCACTGCCTGAAAGAAAGCCCGGATGTTCCCATTCGGCGCGGAAACGGGCACATCGCAGCCGGAAGATGCGATGAATTTCGGGTAATGGCCGCATTTCCGAATCAGCTCCAAGGTCGAAGCGTATATGCTCTCCGGCGTGCCTTTCTCAAATCCCGATACCGGGTCGATATTCCCCATCACGCAGCACCCCTCCGGCGCGGCCTCTATCGCCGCGCCAAGGTCCGTCGCGTTCCCGAAGTGGCAGGCAGCCGCCCCCTGGGAGAAGATCTCCTTGAGCATCGCGCCTGCGGAAGAGCCGCAGTTATGGTAGATCACCGGAAAATCCTTTTCCTGCAGCTCGTCGATCAGCTCCTTCACATACGGCATGGAAAACTCCGCCGCAAGCTCCGGGCTCAGCACGCCCGTCAGGGGCTCTGCGATGAGCAGGCCGTCCGCCCCCGCCTGCTTCATCTGTCTCCCGTACTCCTTCAGGAAGGAGACCGCTTTTCCCAATACGGTATGGACCGTTTCCGGCTCGTCATAGAGCATGTACAGTATCTCATTCACGTCCATCAGGAAACCGGTCAGCGAGAAAGGCCCCGTCATGTTGGCGATGAGGGGTTTCTCCATCCCCTTCTCCTTATACAGGCGCACTGCCTCGATGACAATGCCCGTGCGCCCCGCTCCCGCCTGGGGGACCTCCAGCTTTTCCGCTTCTTCCGCATCCCGCACAATGCAGCCGGTGACGCCCGGGGCCTCGTATTCCGTGATAACGGCCTCGCAGCCGAAAGCTTCCGCCTCGACCGACATATCATGGAGCCCCGTGACCGCCGCCGTTTCGGTCTCAGAGGCGATATATGCGTACAGATCCGCCTGCATCCTGCTGCTTTTTACGAGGTCGCCCAGGGCATACCCCTTTTCCTTCGCCCAGGCGAACCCGAGTATCGGTATCGCCTTTCTTTCCGAAGCCAGGCAGCATTCCTCCAGCACCCGTCCAAGCGTCATACTCTCAACACCCCTTCTTCATTAGGATCCTCCGGATATCCCTTTACAGGGTCCCCTTTTCCCTTTTCCCCTTGAAATGGCTCAGGAGGATCGCCCCGAAGATGATCAGGCAGCCCGCGAATTCCCTCGCCGAAAGGATCTCATGCAGGAAAAGGTACCCCGATATCGCGGAAAACACGCTCTCCAGCGAAAGCACCAGCGAAGCCTGTGTCGGTCTTGCCGTCTTCTGCCCGATCATCTGCAGCGTATGCGCCACCGCGCAGGACATGATGCCCGCGTAAAGCACGGGCATGCGGCATTCCCATACGGCCGAAAGCGAGGATTTGTCGAACAAAAGCGCCAGTATCACCGATACCGCTGCGGAAAAGATGAACTGGCCGCAGGAGAGGAGCAGCGGGTCGCAGGTGACCACGTATTTATCGATCACCAGTATATGCAGCGAATAGAACAGAGTGCTCGCGAGCACGAACAATTCCCCTCTGCCCACCGAAAAGGACCCGGGTTTTATGCACAGAAGGAACAGGCCGACCGTCGCCATCAGGATACACAGCCATATGACGGGGCTGTTCTTCCGCCCCAGGAATATCTCGATCACCGGCACCATCAGGATATACAGCGCCGCCACGAAACCGCCCTTCCCGGCCGTCGTATCCGCCATGCCGTACTGCTGGAGTATCACTGCGAATGTATACACCACGCCGCAGACCAGGCACCCCCGCAGGAGATCTTTATTGTAAAGGCTCCTGTCCCTGTAGCGGGGCATGAGCGCGATGAACAGGCAGAGCGCCGCCGCGCCGGATACCAGGCGCCCGGCCGTATAGGTAAAGGCGGGCAGGTTCTGCGCGCCCAGCCGTATGGCTACAAACGCGCTGCCCCAGATCATGGCGCAGATGAGCAGGCATATGGCGCCGGTCGTCTCTTTTTTCATAAACCCATCCCTTTGTCCATTCGATATCCCGTATATTTTACTCCGCTTCTCCCCCTGGGCAAACAGCCCCATTGTTAATTCCGGCCCTTTCCCCGCGCAAAAAAAGGATGCCCCGGAAAACCGGGACACCCTGAATCATTGCTCTATCAGAGCTGGGGGCCTGCGGCGACGAGGGCCTTGCCCGCGTCGTTCGTCGTATACTTCACGAAGTTCTTGATGAAGC
>DBXA01000107.1:0-3950 GCA_002309235.1 Christensenella sp. UBA1224
AGGACCGTGGCGGCGCAGGCGCCGCCTTGTTTGCAGAGTATCCTATCCTTCATACAAGATCATGCAGGTCTCCAACTCTCCTGCCTGCTCCACCATGATCATATATCTTATTGGAAATCAAATGCAAGTATGATCTCTTCGCTTGGTATTCGAATCACAGCCTGTTCCAATTCACTTAAATCCGTTAGATACGCTTTGCCACTCGTCGGATCAACAGGCCAAACTCTGCAGGAGCAATGCATCGCACCGTCAGGGAGTATGACGTATGGTGCTTGGCCTTCAGCAAGATTTCCGTACGCATCAAGGCCATTGATAATGTATTCTGCATCATCCAGGATCAATATCCTGCTTGTGATGTTTTCAATATAAAGATTGATATTTATGCTACCGTATTTGTCCATTTTCATGTCCATAATAGAACATCGGAGTTCTTCACAAGAGGCCTGAGCTATCATTGTCTCCTCAGTACCATTTCCGGAAGAGAGTATCCCCATATCCAAAGCCATGGGAAATGAGATTATAACCGTCTCATCATTCAATTGCATTATTACAGAGAATGTCCGTATCTTTCTCAAACATGCCTGTTCTATAACATGAGCAGATAGGTTTATATAAAACATAGAGGAACCGCCTGAAGGTATATCTTCATCCCATAAAGCGTTCTCATCGGGGAACGAAACATTCTCCAAAGCAACACCAAGAAGTCTTGCATGTAACTCCTTCTGAGTCTCAAGCTTCAGAGAAAACCGCAAGCCGCCAGTCGGACTTGTAACAATACTTGCCGATTCCAACGACAGTATGACCGAACCCATTTGTATGCTCTGCTCTGCACCTGACAAAGGTAAAGAAGAAGAATTCGGTAAATCGATCAGTGAGGATAAATGAGCATTAGCATTCAAATCGGTTACTTCGAACAAAGCAGCATGTTTCCCCTCTGTCGGGAGTGGCAAAAAAGCGAGACGGATGGGGTCATCCGGTACAGTGATATATTCGAGGTTAACATGCTCACCATATGGCCATTTATCAAAAGGCAGGTCTTCATCCGGCTCTTTACGGGACCAACCGGCAAAAATGAGATCATCTCCACTTTCCGGCCACAGAGAAGAGACAGAATACATTCCAAGACTCTCCTGATAGGTATAAACATCGGTGAGAGTAAACATCCTATCCGAGTCTTCGTGAAAAATCAGATATACGCTGTTCTGTCCCTTGGAGCCTTCCAGTATTGCGCCTACCGCCAAACCCTCTCCAGCTCGCCGCCAAGTCAAAGGCCCAGCTAAGATATCGCCATCATCATCCAGCATATAAAGAGCAGTACCGTTATAAAGAGCCGATACAGCTTGTTCAGAAATCTTTATATTTTCAGATGCAAAAATAAAACGCCATTCTTCATCGCCCATGTCCTCCAATACTATAAACCGGGCATGGGCAATATTCTCTGCTTCAACACTTTCCAGAGGCATATACAGAAGCGTTCGTTGGTCCATCGCGAAGGCACTAATTGCTGCTTCATCACGCCAGGAAATACGTGAGGAGCTCAGCCACATTGTAGAAAAGCTATGCAGGAACGAGCGATATTCTTTAGAAAACGGCAAACTGTCATAACGCACTGACCATGGCTGGCTATAGCGCACCTTATTATCAAAAGGAGAATAAATGCTGACGCCGTATACATATGGCTCATTCGCCCATGAGCATACAACCATACTATCTAATGCTTCACAAAGAGATTTCACATCTGCTATCCCAGCATCCCCAAAAAGATCGACAAGATCACGCAGATCGACCAAGTCCCAAACAGATGGTGAAGAGAGTGCCATAGCCTTTACGTCAGACCTACATGCGGCAATCCTATTGTATTCTTCACCCACACGCTTTTCCAGATCACCAAACAGACGTCCGGTCTCCTCACTAACCTTCTCTGCCCAAAAAAGATCCAGACATGATAGCGTTGCAGGGCTAAGCCGGTCTGCTTGTGCTGCAGCATAGGAATGAACAATGACTTCTCCTACTGCAGCGCCATCCGGACAATCAGCTATTTCACCCAGCATACGCCAATCCCATCCGTCAGCAGGTTCCGGCTCCTGTGAAGCGATCATATACCGTGCATATGGTGCTACCGCAAGAGCAACTTCCACAGTAGACATAAGACAAGCATCAAAGCCAATGAATTCAAGTGGATCATCTGCAAAAGGACTTTCCGCAAGAGCCTGTGCTAATTCCGTTATCATCAGGGCATCACTACCCTCTTCAGTAGAGAATCGCTCGTCACAGCAAACCCCCGCAAGTGGTCCGCCGCCATGATCCCAAAGCACTAAACCACGAGGCCCTTTGGAAGCCATTAAATCAATTTCACACAGAAAATCACGCAGCGTCTCGGCTTCGCCCATACTTCGCGCTTCATACTCGCGTATGAGAGTCAGTCCTTCCGATGTTACCTGCCATAAGCAGTTGGAATTCACCGGAATATCGGTATACCATTCGTTCGCGCCTCCTGTAAAAACATATACTGTCAACGAACCATCATCCGGCATTCCCTCAATCATCTCAGCCAGATCAGCACTGGCTGCGCCGCATCGTGACTCCAAATCGGATCCGGTAATGTACACAAACAAAGTACGCTCTGCCACGGCATCTGCGCTCAAAAAGAACACAGATACCATCAGCAGAGCGATAGCAAAAAATGCTTTACGCAATAATCTGTTCATGCTGACTCCGAAGAAAACATCAGAACGAGAGATCGTCCAAATGCTGCTTGATCTTTGACGTCAAGCGGTGCCCAACATGTGTTGTGACGACATTATCGCGGAGGTTTGCGCCGTTAATAATACCGACAGCATAATACTCCCAATCGAAGATAGGACCTCCGCTGTTGCCACTGATCTGATCCATTTGATAATAGATATTATCATCCGTCACATAATCAATATAGCCTTGATCATAAGTGAGATCGGCACCACGATAGCCTGCCACGTAAACCCATGTAGACGTATATTTGCTGTCTGACATACTCCATCTTGTGCCAAACCACCCGGTTGTTTCACCAACATTCGAGGCCAAACGTACGCAGCCCCAATCATAAGCAAAATCCGTTGTTCCATTCCTGTACGTATTGCCTACCCAAGCAGTCCATTTACCGGCATATTTGTAGGAATAGCCGCGTCCGCGCCAGCCGAAATAAAAGCTGATCTTGTCCGCCCATTGCCCGTGGTCTGTACAAACAAGACAGTGTGCAGCGGTGAGCAGACGATCTTTATTTACCATGAAACCAGTACAGCTCCAAGAACAACCACAAGAGGCATGCACATCCATATATGCGATGGCACTATAGGGATAAACATATGGATCCTTGACGCGAATCCGATCATCCGGTCCAATGATGCGCTCAATATTATCCGGGTAATATGGCTCCGATTCTTCGAAGATTTCTTCCGTAATCTGTTGGTTTTCTTCCGAGCTTTCTTCAATGACGATCACCGAGCCATTCGACTCGTTTGATTCTTCTCCTTCACCCAAACAGATAGGTGTATTACAGAGGAGTAACGTCAGGAATAGAATCCAACTCAAGAACTTCTTCATGATAATCACCCTTTCCTATTGTCCTTTGAAATTATAGCATACATAGCCTGTCAGAGCAACCCAGCAGATGATAATCAGACAAGTTCGAATCCCAGTTATAACAAAAGAACTTCGTGCCAATCTTACCATGGTGCTTTCATGATGGTCATGGTAACACCTTTCGCTATCTATTTTCGTATTCTTTACATATATGCACCGACCACAGCAAATAGTTGCAGCTGAATTCAAACCGTTTGAGAAAATATCAAAAGAATCGTTTCGATCTCCTTTATCTCTTTTTGAGACAGGCACCGTATCCGCAGGGACAGCGCGTGCACCCCAACGGGTGTGTGAGTGAGATCATTGTCTTTCTGCAACGGCGGCGCCTGCGG
>DBXA01000107.1:4071-15114 GCA_002309235.1 Christensenella sp. UBA1224
CTCTCGGTTTGGCGGGCATGCCCGCCCTCGCGCCTCTCGTCTCCTGATGAAACAGGCGCCGCCTCTACAGCGGGCCAACCGCCCTTCACATGCTCCCGGTCCGGCGGGCATGCCCGCCCCACTGCCTTTTTCTCCTTAGGAGACAGGAATGCGCCGCTCAATGATCACTTCTACAGCAGCCTTTCTATCACTCCATATACGGCATCCGCCCAGGCGGCGTTGCCCGCCGTGTCCGGGTGCGGTCCGTACTTTGAAAGATGCGGCGTTTCCGGACCCCTGCCGAGCACAGGCACCGTATCGAATACCGCGTCGGCTTCTTGGGAAAGCTCTTCCCGGATATACGCGCTCACCCGTTCCCAGTTTAGGCGCGTGTCCGGCTCATAGTCAAAGGGCGGTATCGTCTGCAAAAGCACCTTCGACCCGCTCTTTTTCAGCGCGCGCACGATATACGCAAGGTCCTTTTCGAGCTGCGCCGCATCGCCAAGCTGAAACAGGTCGTTCACGCCGAAGCACACGCAGACGACATCGTTCTGCCTTGCCTTGAAAAGCCAGGCGCCGTCCAAAGCCGCGTCGTGAGCCCTGCCGTACCCGAGCCCGAGGTTCCAGACCGCCGTATCCGGGCCAAGTCTCTCCGAAAGCAGCGCGGCCAGGTGCAGATAGCTGTTCTCAGGCGTACCGATCCCCTGTGTGATCGAATCCCCCAGGAAAGCGACCCTTGTTTTCACCTGCCGCTCACAGCCGAGCATGGAGAGAAAGGGCTGATCCTTTGAAGGCAGCCATTCCCTGTCTGTGTAAACGAACGCCGGGAGCAGGCTTTCCGGGTGGCAGGGGATCGTGCGGCCGGAAAAGGTGATCTGTACGCACATATAATCCCCTTTATTGCAGGTAAAAGCGAAAGGATCCGTCGAGAACAGCTCCCCGGGCATGACCTTCTTCCCCCCTCGGCCCGCGAAGGTGACGGGCACCCAGTAATCCGGCTCCTCGCTCACATCCGTACCGCACGCGCGGCAATGTCCCGCCTGCAGGGATAGGATCTCCCATTCGTCGAGCATGAGGTTGGCGTGGCTGTGCGAGCCGTCCGCGAAGGTGGAATCCACCGTGTTGGAAAAGAGCAGGGAATAACGGCAGCCGCCGCCCTGCGAGAGCTTATAGTAAACGCGCCCCATGGCGGGCGTTTCCGGATCCGCGTAAAAGAAGCTCTGTACGCCGCTCCCCGCGGCGGTCCCGGAAGTAAAGGCGTCGAAATAGCGCATGGTCATCCTCCCCGTACCTGGCCTTCGCCGGTGATCACATATTTATAGCTCGTCAGCTCCTCAAGACCCATGGGGCCGCGGGCGTGCAGCTTCTGTGTGGAGATGCCCATCTCGCAGCCGAGGCCGAACTTGCCGCCGTCCGTAAAACGTGTTGAAGCGTTCACGTATACCGCGGCGGAATCCACGCGGGATGTGAAATAAGCCGCTGCCGCTTCATCCTTCGTGATGATGGCCTCGCTGTGATGCGTGGAATGCTTTGCGATGTGTGCGACCGCTTCCCGCACATCCGCGACCACCCTGACGGCGAGGATATAATCCAGGAATTCCGTATCGAAATCCTCTTCTGAGGCAGGTGTGCCGGGTATGACGTGCAAAGCCTTTTCGCAGAGCCTGAGCTCAACGGGCTGTTTGCCCGCTGCCGCCCTGTCGTCGACCAGGCGCTTTTTCAGCATCGGCAGGAAGAAGGCGGCTATCTTTTCATTCACGAGGAGCGTCTCCTCCGCGTTGCATACGGAAGGCCTCTGCGTCTTCGCGTTGTCGATGACGGCGAGCGCCATATCCGTATCCGCCGCCTCATCCACATAGACCGCGCATATGCCGGTCCCCGTCTCGATGCAGGGAACGGATGCGTTCTCCACGCAGGCCCTGATGAGACCCGCTCCACCCCTCGGGATCAGCAGGTCCACGAAGCCTCTGGCCTTCATGAGGTCGAGGGAGCTCTGCCGCGAGGTGTCCTCCACCATGCTGACGACGGCCTTGTCGATACCAAGCCCCTCCAGCGCCTCGCGCATAGCCTCCGCGATCGCGCGGGAAGTGCGGTAAGCCTCCCTGCCGCCGCGCAGCACGCAGGCATTTCCGCTCTTCAGACACAGCGCCGCGGCGTCAGACGTGACGTTCGGCCGACTCTCATAGATGATCGCGACGACACCCATGGGCACTGATACCTTTCTGATCTTCAGCCCTTCCTTTGTCACGCTCTCCAAAAGCACCCTGCCGACAGGGTCCGGGAGCTTAACGATAGCGCGTATGCCATCCGCCATATCGCGTATGCGCGCCTCATTCAGCATCAGCCTGTCCAGCATCACACTGCTGATGACGCCCCGGGCGGCCTCGAGGTCCAGGCGGTTTTCGTAGAGGATCTCTCCCGCATGGGACTCCAGCGCGTCCGCCATAGCTGAAAGCGCCTTGTTCTTTTCACCCTCCGTGAGAAGGGCAGGCACCTGCGCGGCGTTTTTCGCCTGTATCAGTATCTCCTGCGTAGTCATGCTTTCTCCTTTGCGTAAAACCTCGTCCCCACGCTGCCGCCTTCCAGTATGCGGTAGAGGAGCTCCGGTTTCGAGCCGTTCATGATGATCATATCGCAATCCGCCTCCATGCAGATGCGGGCGGCTTCCAGCTTTGTCTTCATGCCGCCTGTGCCCAGGGAGGATCCTTCCCCGCCGCCGAGGGCCAGGATATCATCCGAAAGGTCATATACTTTTTCGATGAGCCTGGCGTCCGCGCTGCGGTGCGGATCGCTCGTGAACAGGCCGTCGATATCCGACATGAGCACCAGCAGGTCCGCTTTGGCGGAGGTGGAGACGATGGCCGCCAGCGTGTCGTTATCGCCTATGGTGATCTCCTCCGTCGCGATGGTGTCGTTTTCGTTGATGACGGGTATCGCGCCCAGCTCCAGGAGCCGGTTGAGCGTGTTCGTGAAGTTTTTATGCCGTATTTCGTTTCTCACATCCGCGGCAGTGAGCAGTATCTGCGCGACCGTGTGATTGTACTCCGAGAACTGGCGGTCATATACGTACATGAGCTCGCTCTGCCCCACCGCTGCCGCCGCCTGTTTGGAGGGCATGTCCCGCGGCCTCTCGCGCAGCGAAAGCTTGCCCGTCCCCAGGCCTATGGCGCCTGAGGATACGATGATGATATCCGTCCCCGTGTTCTTCAGGTCGCTGATGATCTTGCAGATCTCCTCCGTGCGTCTGATGTTCAGTCTTCCCGTCCCGTGCGTGATGGTGGAAGTGCCTATCTTGATTACGATCTTCATTCTGCCTCTTTCCGGCTGGCACGGCCTTGTCATTATTTTGAGAAAACCCGGGAAGCACTGCCTCCCGGGCATCATCTACATTCTATGACAATACGGCAAGGTTTGCAAGACTTTCCGCAGCTCAAGGCATCTTATCGTCATATGGCGGAGATATCCACATCGCCCGAAACCGTCTCGATCCTCGCCCTGACAGGCGCGCCGTCCCTGATGCCGATATCGCTGCAGCTCACATCGCCGGAGCGGGTATGGATATCCGCAGCGACGCTTTCGCCGTCCGCGAGCTCCAGGCTGATATCGCCGCTGATGGTCTTAAGGTCGAGCTCCGCTTCCTTCGCGCCCGGGACGCTGATCTCCACGTCGCCCGATACCGCGTGGGCGGATATGTACCGCGCTTCCGCTTCCGCGCGGATATCGCCGCTGACGGATTTCAGCTTCAGGTCGCTTGCGGCGCCGCAAAAGCCGATGTCGCCCGAGGTCGTGCCGAGAACGGCCTGCGTATACGCGCCGTTCACGTCCATATCGCCGCTCGCGCTCGCCGCCTGAAGGCTGCAGGGAGCCGTGAGCGCTTCCCCGATATCCACATCGCAGTCGCCGCTGGCCGTGCGCAGCGCGATCTCATCCATGCAAACGCCAATATCGATATCGCCGCTCGCGGTATTGATGCGGGCACTCCTGATGAAGCCCTCGGGCACCCCGATCGTGACCTTTCCGCCCTCGCTTACGCCGGACCGGAAGGCCTCTATGACCTTTTCGAGCGCGTCCAAAAAGCCGGCGGGCTTCTCCTCGCGGGGAATATGATGCGCCTGCGCCGCCTTCTGCGTGACGCAGAGCGTATTCCCCTCCACGCGGGCACTGAGGAGGGATTCGCCCCCCTGTTCGAGGGTAAGCGAGGGCCTGCCCTCCGTTTCACGTACTTCCACATCCGCGCTGCGGACGTCGATCTGCAGATCGCTCACCGAATCCCAGGGCAGGTCGATACCGCCGTACCGCGGCTGTACCGCGGGAACGGCCGCCCCGCCTCTCTTTTTCGGGTATTTCCCGAGCAGCTCCTCCATCCCCATGAGGCTCTCGACGACTGCCTTTACAGCCTCCTGCTCACCTGAACCGGAGCGGATCAGATTATCGTAGCGCTCCTGACAGTTGTTCAGCACCTCTTCATGAATACCACGGACTTCCTCGTTTTCCTCGATATCCTCAAACAGCAGATCCACGATCTGCCTGACGTCTGTGTTCATTCTTCTACCTCCCCAAACAGCCGATCGATCAATGACCGGGTATTTTTCCAGGCTGCCATATCTTCACTGAGCTTTTCCATGCCGACTTCCGTCAGCGAGTAATACCTCCTGCGGGCACCGCTCTGCTCATCTCCCCAGCGGGAACAGATGAGCCCTGCCGCCTCCAAGCGGCGGAACGCTGTGTACAGCGTCGCTTCCTTGAGTTCAAAACTGCCGCCGCTGATATCGGATATCTCACGGTTGATCCGATATCCGTAGCTCTCACCATCCCTCAAACGCCTCAGGATAATGCTGTCCGTATAGCCGCGGAGCAGATCTGATGATAAGTCCATACCTCCACCTCCAGGATACATTATACGACGTAATACCTCACCTGTCAAGGTATGTGTATGCTTCGCTGCGCTCAGCGCGATATGCCTCGCGGTGCTCGGCTCGATATGCTTCGCTTTGCTCAGCGCGATATGTCCTTCGGACGCGATATGCCTCACTTTGTTCGGCGAGACCGGGGTAGGTATGCTTCGCTGCGCTCAGCGTGATATGCCCTTCAGGCGCGATATGCTTCGCTGCGCTCAGCGCGATATGTCCTTCGGACGCGATATGCCTCACTTCGTTCGGCGAGACCGGGGTCTCTTCACGCCGAACGCAGTGAGGCATATCGCGTCGTTAGACATATCGCGTGCCGCAGGCACATATCGCGTGCCATCAGGCACATATCGCGTGCCATCAGGCACATCTCACGTGCCGTCAGGCACACATCACGTGCCGCAGGCACATATCACGTGCCGCCAGGCACATATCACGTGCCGCAGGCACATATCACGCCCGTCAGGGCATATCACCGCCCGTAGGGCAAATCTCCCTGCAGTTTTCCGTAATCGACTTCGACAGGCATCCGGTTCTTCGCGGATTCCATGATAGCGAGTATCGCAAGCACGCCATAGGCGGATTCACGGAGGGTCACGGGGAATTCCTCCCCCGTCAGCAGCCGGTCCACAAAGCAGCGTATGCTTTCAAAGGCAAAGCCCTTGGGCTGCCCGAAGATCTTGTTCTGCACGATCACATCCGGCACGGTGACTTCATGATCGGTATACTTCTGGATCATATTATGGTTGGAAGCATCCACCGATATCATTCCCTTGTCGCCGAGTATCGTAAATTTGATATCGTTCACGCAGGGGTTGGCGTTCGGCGTCACCCAGCCGTTTTCCATCTGCGCCACCGCCCCGTTTTCAAATTCGATGGTAGAAAGGTATTCATCCACGGTATCGATGCCCTCCGGTATGGGATTTCCCGCCTTATCGAGGACCCCCGGCCTGTTCAGGACGCCGGACTTGCTCACGCAGTAAACGCGCTTGGGACGAGAAGCGAACATCCACATCAGCGTATCCAGGCTGTGGCTGCCCAGGAACCACATGATAGAGGACCGGGCCGCCCACGGCAGCATATCCGTCGCCACCCAGCGGACGTCGTTCAGCCTATAATAGGCGCTGTAAACATCGCCCAGCTCACCGCTGCGCACGGACTCCCATGCGGAATGGATCGGCGGATTCCACCGGTTGTGCAGGTCTACCATGCCGCGCACACCGTTCTTCTCACACGCGTCGAGGATGCGGAAGACGTCCTCCCGCGTGGTGGCGAGCGGTTTTTCGATGAGGATATGCTTGCCCGCTTCCGCGGCGGCGACTGCGATATCCGCATGCGCGAAATCCGGTGTCACGATGGCAACGGCATCGCAGCCGCACTCCGCGATCATCTTATTGTAATCATCATACACAAGGGGAATGCCTTCTTCGCGGGCCACCTTTTCGGCTTTTTCGCGGTTTGTATCGCAAATGGCGACGATATCCGCGAAGGGATGCGCCTTATAGATCCGGGCATGGTTCGCCCCCCAGGTACCTGCGCCGACAAGCGCCATTTTGACTGTCTGCATGCTCTTTCCTCCTTATTTTCGGTCGGGTGCAAAGATCAGAAGATGGTATAGCCTCCGTCGGCGACGAGGTTGGAGCCGTTTATATAGCTTGCGGCATCGGAGGCAATGAACACGGCGATATCGCCCATCTGTTCCGGGTTGCCCCATACGCGGGTTGGGATATGATCAAGGGACTTTTCGTAGAAATCACCGTGCTCGGCGATATATGCCTTGTTGATATCCGTGAGGATATAGCCCGGGCAGATCGAATTGACGCGGATGTTGTACTGCGCCCACTCGCCCGCCATGCAGCGCGTAAGGCCTTCCACCGCCGCCTTGGAGACATCGTACGCGCCGGTGCAGCAGTTTTTCAGGCACACCTTGCCGCCGAGCGACGCAAGGTTGATGACGCAGCCGGATTTCTGCGCGATCATCATCTTTCCGAAGTGCTTCATGCACAGGAAGGTCCCGTTCAGGTTGGTGTTCATGGTCGCGTTCCATTCCTCGAGCGTCGTATCCTGGAGCGGTGTGACGCCGCGTCCGAGGGCAGCGTTGTTTACGAGGATATCCAGCCGCCCGGTCGTATCCCGGACAAACTGTACGGCATCCATAACGCTGTGTTCATCCGTCACATCGATAAAACGGGCCCAGATCTTACGGCCCGTCTCCTCATGGATCTCTTCCGCCGCTTTTTCGGCACGCGGTACGTTGCGCGCCATGATGAACACATCCGCCCCCGCAGAAGCAAGGCTGCGGGCGAATTCCTTTCCGAGGCCCTGACCGGCACCCGTTACCAGCGCGATCTTTCCGGTGAGGTCAAACTGTTTTTTCATGATCGTTTCCATCCTTTTTCTCTATCTTAGGGTCATTCCGACGATCGTATGTTACACTATAACCAAACGCAAAGTCAAGCCGAGGCTTACGGCATATGCTTTTTTTCGCACTATCCAGAAACGGATCCTTGTGATATACTTCTTTACGGCAGGGACACCCAATGCCCCATATAAAAACAGGCGGATGTACGAGGGATATGAACGAGATCAGCGATTTTTACACAGAAAACGCGCCTTTTCCGCATGCCGCATCCCCGATCCCGTTAAAGCGCATACTGGAACGGCTCGACGTGCTGACGGCAAAAAAAGACTATGCGCAGGCAGCCCACTTTCTGGAATACTGGAGGAGTGAAGCGCGTCTTGCAGGCGATGGGCGGGGCGAGTTCACCATCCTCAACGAAGAAATGGGCGTTTACCGCAAGGCGGAAAACAGGGAAAAAGCGATGGAATGCGCCGGGCAAACCCTCGCGCTCATCGCAGACATCGGAAACGAAGGAACGATCAGCGCGGGAACGGCCTATGTGAACGCGGGGACCGTCTATGAGTTCTGCGGGGAAACGCGCAAGGCGCTCGACTGCTTCCGCAAAGCGCAGGAGATCTATGAAAGGGAGCTGTCCGCGCATGACAAGCGCTTGGCAAGCCTTTACAACAATATGGCGCTGTCGCTCACGGCAGCGGGTGAATACGAGAGAGCGTTTGCATACTACAAGCTCGCGCTGGAAGGCATGGAAGAGCAGCGGTACGGAGAGCTCGAGCGGGCCATCACATACCTGAACATGGCAAACGCCGCGGAGGCCGCCGAAGGGCCGGAAGAGGCCGAAGAGGAGATCAGCGAGTACCTTGGCAGGGCGGAAGCGCTGCTCATGGAGAAAACGCTCCCGAAAAACGGCTATTATGCGTTCGTCTGCGAGAAGTGCCTGCCGACATTCTCCTATTACGGCTGGTTTCAGACGGCGCAGGACCTGAAGAGCGCCGCCGAAAGCATTTACGATAAGATGATCGATGAGGGTGAAACGGTATGAACGGGATGGAATTGGCCCGAGTGTATTACGAACAGTACGGAAAGCCCATGATACGGGAAGGATTTCCGGAATGGGAAGGGTTTCTGGCGGTCGGGCTCGCGGGAAGCGGCTCCGAATGCCTGGGCTATGACGATGCCATATCCGAGGACCACGATTTCGGCCCCGGGTTCTGCATATGGCTGCCGGGAGAGGATATCGTGGACCGCAGGACCGCTTTCCGGCTGGAGAGGGCTTACGCGGCCCTGCCGGACGGATTCGAAGGCTATAAGCGCCAGTCTGTCGCGCCTGTCGGGGGCGCCAGGAAAGGCGTCATCCGCATGGCCGATTTCTTCCGGGAAAAGACGGGCTCCGATACCGGTGATCTGACAGACGGGCAATGGCTGTCGGTCCCCGTCCAGTCACTAGGCGAAGCCGTCAACGGGGAGGTATTCTCAGACCCTTCAGGCGTCTTTACCGGGATACGGGAAAAGCTGCGCGAGATGCCGCTGGATATCCGGCGAAAGAGGATCGCCGGTCACCTTTTGAAAATGGCGCAGAGCGGGCAGTACAATTACCAGCGCTGTCTCGACCACGGCGAGGAGGGAGCGGCGCAGCTGGCGGCATATGAATTCGTGCGAAGCGCCATCTCCGTTATCTTCCTGCTGAACGGCCGTTACGAGCCGTTCTACAAATGGGCTTTCCGCGCCATGAGAGAGCTTTCGCTGCTGCCTGAGCTCGAGCCGCTTCTCACAGGCATCATCTCCAGGCCGAACGACCCGGAAACGAGCTTTGAAAAATATACCATGATCGAAGAGGCGGCGGCCGCCGTCATCGGCGTTCTAATCGATAAAGGGCTTACCAAAGCAGTGTGCGGGGATCTGGAAAAGCACGCCTATTCGGTCAATGACCTTATCACGGATGGGACGATACGCAACATGCACATACTGAGCGCCGTCTGAACGCGCGAAAAGGAGCAAGATATGAAGATACACGGATTGCAGAAGCTCACGCTGCTGGATTTCCCGGGGTATACCGCCTGCACCGTTTTCCTGGCGGGCTGCGACTGGCGCTGCCCTTTCTGTCACAATTCCGACCTGCTGGACGGGTCCGCCGAAGCGGTGATGGACGATGAGGAGCTCTTAAGCTTCCTTGAGAAAAGAAAAGGCCTGCTGGACGGCGTCGCCTTTACGGGCGGCGAGCCGCTGCTCCGAAAGGAGCTTCCGGAGCTTATGGAAAAGGTCCGTTCCCTCGGCTACAGGACGAAGCTCGATACCAACGGCTGTCATCCGAAGGAGCTTAAGCAGATACTGCGCCGGGGGCTTGCGGATTACGTCGCCATGGATATCAAGAACGATCCGGCGAGATATCCCGTCACAGCAGGGGTCGACACGGTGGATATGGATAAGATAAACGAAAGCATATCCCTCCTGATGCACGACGCGCCGGACTACGAATTCCGCACGACCGTGGTCGCCCAGCTGCACGATGAGGATTCGTTCCGGCAGATAGGGCCCTGGCTGCAGGGAGCGAAGCGCTATTTCCTGCAGGCCTTTGCCGACAGAGATTCCGTCGTATTTTCGGGTTTTTCGGCCCCTTCCAGGGAGACCATGGAGCGATACGCCGGCATCCTGCGGCCTTTTATCCCCGCCGCAGCCCTGCGGGGCGTTTGAACGAAGGGTGCGCCTTTCAAACTATATCTTGTGTTTCAGATATTAAATTTACCCAAGATATTGACATACCCGGTATAGAATGGTATCATTTATCCTGCACGCGAAAGCGTCATGATGCACTCAGGCTGCCCGGCGGACCGCGGGATCAAGCGTTTTCGGCGGGAGATACATAACAAGCAGGATATAAGGAGGACCGGGACAAATGTATCAGGTGATCAAAAGAGACGGCGCAATTACAGATTTCGATATCCGCAAGATCAGCGCGGCGATACAGAAGGCGTTTGACGCTCTGGGAAAGAAGAGCCATCCTTCCGTGATCGATATGCTCTCCCTGCGCGTCGCATCGGATTTTGAGCCCAAGATCAAGGACGACAAGATCTCCGTCGAGGATATACAGGACAGCGCGGAAAAGGTGCTTTCCGAAAGCGGCTACGCCGATGTCGCAAAGGCATATATCCTCTATCGCAAGCAGCGCGAAAAGGTGCGCAACGTCGGTTCCGCCCTCCTCAACTACAAGGAGCTGGTGGACGACTATCTCAAGATCAACGACTGGCGCGTAAAGGAGAACAGCACCGTCACCTACAGCGTAGGCGGCCTGATCCTTTCCAACTCCGGCGCGATCACCGCCAACTACTGGCTCAGCGAGATCTACGACCAGGAGATCGCCGAGGCCCATCGCAGCGCCGCCATCCACCTGCACGATCTGAGCATGCTGACGGGCTACTGCGCCGGCTGGTCACTCAAGCAATTGATACAGGAAGGCCTGGGAGGCGTTCCGGGCAAGATCTCCTCCAGCCCCGCGAGCCATCTGAGCACGCTGTGCAACCAGATGGTGAATTTCCTGGGCATCATGCAGAACGAATGGGCCGGAGCCCAGGCATTCTCTTCCTTCGATACATATCTCGCTCCCTTCGTAAAGGTGGATGACCTTTCCCAGAAGGAAGTCAAGCAGTGCGTGCAGTCCTTTGTCTACGGCGTGAACACGCCCTCCCGCTGGGGCACGCAGGCGCCCTTCTCCAATATCACGCTGGACTGGGTCGTTCCCAAGGACCTGGCTCCCCTTCCGGCCATCGTAGGCGGAAAAGAGATGGACTTCACCTATGGCGA
>DBXA01000107.1:15247-16821 GCA_002309235.1 Christensenella sp. UBA1224
ACGCCTTATTTCTCCAACTACATCAATTCCGATATGGAGCCGAGCGACGTGCGGTCCATGTGCTGCCGTCTGCGCCTGGATCTGCGGGAGCTGCGCAAGAAATCCGGCGGCTTCTTCGGGTCCGGTGAATCGACGGGTTCCGTAGGCGTCGTGACGATCAACCTCCCCCGCCTCGCGTACGAAGCCGAAAACGAGAAGGACTTCTATGAGCGCCTTGACAAGCTGATGGATATCTCCGCGCGCTCCCTGAAGACGAAGCGTACCGTTATCACAAAGCTCCTGGACGAGGGGCTGTATCCCTATACCAAGAGGTACCTGGGCAGCTTTGAAAACCACTTCTCCACCATAGGCCTTGTGGGCATGAACGAAGCCGCGCTGAACGCAAAATGGCTCCGCAAGGATCTGACGCATCCCGAAGCGCAGCGCTTTGCCAGGGATGTCCTCAACCACATGAGAGAGCGCCTGAGCGATTATCAGGAAAAGTACGGGGATCTGTACAACCTGGAGGCAACGCCGGCGGAATCCACCTCCTACCGGTTCGCGAAGCACGACAAGAAGCAGTACCCCGATATCATCACTGCCAACGAGAACGGCACGCCGTACTACACGAATTCCAGCCATCTGCCGGTAGGCTTCACGGAGGATATCTTCTCCGCGCTGGATATCCAGGATGAACTGCAGACGCTGTACACCTCCGGCACCGTTTTCCACGCTTTCCTCGGCGAAAAGATGCCGGATTGGAAAGCCGCTGCCAACCTCGTACGCAAGATCGCGGAAAACTATAAGCTGCCGTATTATACCATGTCGCCTACGTATTCCGTGTGCAAGGACCACGGCTATCTCGCCGGAGAGCAGTATACCTGCCCCGTCTGCGGCGCGAAGACAGAGGTCTACAGCCGCATCACAGGCTACTACAGGCCGGTGCAGAACTGGAACGACGGCAAATCCCAGGAATTCAAGGACCGCCGCGTATACGATATCGGCCGCTCCCATCTGAGCCACACGGGCCCTTTGCATATCGAGGATGATCAGCCCGTAAGCGCCGCCCCGGCAAAAGCCGAAGCGGATGACGCGCTGCGCCTCTTTGCCACGAGGACCTGCCCCAACTGCAGGCAGGCGGAAAAGCTGCTGGATGAGGCGAGCATACCTTATACCAAGCTGCTGGCCGAGGAAAACGCGGATCTGGCCTCCTCCCTGGGCATACGCCAGGCGCCGACCCTCGTGATCGGGCCGGATGACAAGGCCGTCAAGATCGTAGGCCTTGGCGCCGTCCGCCGCTATATCGCGGAACGTGGGGCCTGAGCCATGACGGATATCATCGTAGCCGGAGGCGGTACAGCCGGATTGACCGCGGCTATCTACGCCAGGCGCGCAGGGAAAAGCGTTATCCTGATCGAGAAGGAAAGCACCGGCGGCCAGATCGTCTATTCGCCCAGGATCGAAAACTATCCCGGCCTTCCGGGGATATCCGGCACGGATTACGCCGATATACTGACGAAGCAGGCGGAAAGCCTGGGCGTCTCCATCGAATATGCCGTAATACAGTCCTTTTCCGCAGACGGCGATATCATCAC
>DBXA01000194.1:0-2891 GCA_002309235.1 Christensenella sp. UBA1224
CCCGCACCCGATGAAGGGCAGCGGGGGATTATTATGGATTACCGGTTTGCGTTCCTTGCGTCAACTTTGTTTTTCCCTACAATAGCACCGATAATACCGCCAGCAGGGCCGCCAATTACCCAGCCAACAGCAGCGTTTTTGACAATGGTTTTCGTTCCAGACTTACTCTTTTTTGCACCTGTTGCTATTGAGACAGGCTGATTGTGCTGCGCTTCATATTCTCGTGCTTTCCTCATTCGTTCAATGTTTTCTTTCACCTGTTGCTCACTCAAAAAATCATATGCTTGTTTCTCCAAGGCTGAAAGCGATTTTACGAACTTTTCCTCGCTGTTCTTGTCGCGAATGTGGAAAACAATAAACATTGCAGGGATTGTATACACGATAATTGCGAAGATACGGAATCCATACCCCATGCCCAGTTTCTCAAGTAAGAAGTATATGCCAAACGCGACTGCAATAAGTGCGATTGCAACGAGCTTGTCGAATCTGCCTTTACCCTTTTCTTCTTTTGCTTTTCTTGCTTCCATTTTTTCATCTATTCTATCCAATAGATTTTCTCTCTCGTTGGCGGGCATCGAAGCAAGCAATGGCCATTTTTTTAACTGACCATTAAGGCTATCCTCTACGGATTTGATATGATTTGCTCTTTGCTCTGCATTCATTTCCAATAGACTGGAAATATATACTTCGGTTTCGTCTCTGGAAAGCTCGCTCGTTATCTCTCGAAGTAATGGCCATTCTGCGAAAAGTTGTTCTCTACTTGTCTCTGTAATCGTTTCCATGATTATTCCTCCTCAACTATCATACAAGACGGTCACGGTTTCCCATGACCGCCAGCGCTGTCACACTTGCCGAAAAACTCCTTTGGATATATGCTTTACAATAGTGGGCGCACCTTGCAGCTTGATATACCGGGCGACGGGCTGCGCGAAACGTTCCACGATATGAGCAACAGCGGCATAGGTGTTGTATTGATTGTAAAGCTGATTCATCCAAACGATTTCTTCCGGCGTTACGCGTCTTGACATGGTTATTTGCCCTGCTGTTGGTTATTCGGGTTGCTATTCTTCTGCTGGGCTTCAAGCCGGTTTCAACTCCGTGCAAGAATGAGCAGTGGCATAATCCGGCATTTGTCAGATAACCGCTAAAAACCTTTCCTTTGCATCAGTCCGCCGTATTCCTAAATCATGCAGTTGTTCTCGGTCGGTTGGTCAGTGCAATTATAGGGAAGACGGATGGTTTTCTTGTCGGTGTCCCGAATGATCTTCGTGATATTTCTCCCTTCTTGTTTTCAATCGTGTTCGTCTTCCACGCCGAGGCACAAATCCCGCGTGTCAAACAGCAGAGAGATGCTGTATCCGCTTTGATCATGCCAGGTGCGCAGGATGCGCCCGTCTGTTTGCTGAATTGTCGTCTGCGGATCGCTTTGTATCTCACGCAGGATTTCAGCAAAGGTTTTTCCACGAAAGACAGGCATCTGTGTTACGCGCTGCCGCAGGGTTTGTTTGCGCTGTTTCATCCAACAGGCAAATGCAAAGCCCGCCATAAATGCCGCAGCAATCCAGCCGAAATATAGCAGCATGAACCTCCTCTCCTTCATACCTTCGTCCGCCTTGCGTTCTCATTACAATGATTTTCGCATATTCGCTCTTCCTATAATCAGCATACAATAAATACGCGAAATGTCACGCGACAAAGTGTCACATTCCGCGTATAGATTTGTCACATCGGATTTATTGCAGGTATTTGCAATGAAAAAAGCCTCTGCTAAAAGGGGCGAAGAAAAGATCGCCCCTGAACGGGGCGGTGGATGATCCGTTTATTCGCGCGGCGCTTTCGTCATGTCGATATAGGTTCGGAAAGACATTTTGTTGCCTGCGTCGTCATGACCGTATATGATGAAGCCATAGCCCTCCATATCCTGCACTGGGTCGCCGCCGATGAACTCCCAATTTCCTCCGTTGTCGTCGGCCCATACAGCGCCGCTGGCAGCGGAGAAGCTCCGATAATTGTACCTGTCCGGGGCCCAGAAGCAGAACCAATCCAATTGATCGAAATGGAATGTATGACCGGTCGCTTCCTCAAACGTCAGTATATAGCGCCAGAAGGGTTCTGTCTGGTTATCCGAGTTCACCAGGACCTGCGTTTGTACATCAAGCCAGGGCTCGTCCTTTGCGCGGATATTGCCGCCCTGGAACCAGTCGATCGTGAAAACCTCCGGCTCTTCCGGCAGCATGTCAGAAAGGTTCAAGGCTGCTGCAGGCGGCAGATTCCTGGCAGGGACACCTGCTGGCTGCTGTTTCAGCAGAGGCAGGATGAAAAGGAAAAAACAGGCAGTCAGCAGGATGGCTGCGGCAATAACAGAGGGGATCAGCCACTTTTTGCGCACTGCCTGCAGTTTATCAGATGTATCGGGGGTATTTCCTCCCGGATTTGCGGCGTTCTCTTGCGCCTCGGCTTCGCCTGCTATGAAATCCCACTGCAGGGCTTTTGATATGAGGCGAAGGGTGTCTATATCGGGGCGGGTGCGTCCGCGCTCCCATGAAGAGATAGTGGTACGGGTCACATGAACGGCGTTTGCAAGTTCCTCCTGGGTCATTCCTGCGGCCTTTCGAGCTTCTGTCAGTTGTTCGGCGAATGTTGCCATGTGTGTGTCGGCCTCCTTGTCCTAAGAAACATGAACACTATACAAAAAAACGCGTCGATTATCAAGCAAAGCTATTTGAAATTTAAAAAAGGCTTGTCACGGTCCTGAATGTGCTGCTGACGTAACTTGAAAAAAACATTGACAATCATGCCCCTTTCTGCTATAATTATATTTGCGCCTGAGAGATGGCGCGGTTATCTGGGTGTAGCGCAGCTTGGTAGCGTGCTTGAATGGGGTTCAAGAG
>DBXA01000194.1:2900-4399 GCA_002309235.1 Christensenella sp. UBA1224
AGTTCAAATCTCTCCACCCAGACCACTCAATCTTTTGCCGCAAGGCAAAAGATTTTTTCATGGAACAGCATTTGTTTCGATCGTTTCGGCAACGGATATCTGATATCTATTGTGATTCGGTTAAATCCGAAGATTAGCTTGCAAATCAGCTGTCAATATGGTATCATATCATTTGCTGTAAACAGCTTTGACCGAAGGAGGTGTAAGGTATGGGCAAGTTCTGTGAGGTGTGCAAGAAGGGCATTCTGACCGGAAATAACGTCAGCCATGCAAACAACAGGACGAAGAGGATCTGGGCTCCTAATGTCCAGAACGTCAGGGTCATCGTAAACGGCACGCCTAAGCGCATGTCCGTTTGCACCCGTTGCCTGCGGAGCGGCAAAGTCGAGCGCGCTATCTGATCGTGCATACAACCAGACTGTGATCATCTCGGCAATGATAGAAAAGCACCGGCTTAAAAGCCGGCTTTTTTATTGCCTGAAAACATTGTTAACATGATATTTGCGGCAAATGTCATATTATATATTGACATTTGCGGGCCGATGGAATATAATGCTCCGGAATCGAAATTGAAAGGCGGGATTGCATTTGGAATATATCACGGTTCATGAAGCAGCTGAAAAATGGGATATGCTGGAAAGAAAGGTCACTTCTCTTTGCAGAGAGGGCAGGATTTCCGGAGCGATAAAGGAAAGCGGGCTTTGGAAGGTTCCGGCAGACGCACAGAAGCCGCTCGATGCGAGGACGAAGGCTTATTTCCGGCATGCGGAAGAAGCCGCGCCGGATCATCGCAATGTAACGGAACTTTTTATGGAAAAGTATAAAAAAGACCCTGCAGGCGTCGCCTTTACTCCTTACAGGGTTTGCCCGCTCGGTGCGCACGTAGACCACAATTATGGATATGTTACCGGTTTTGCCATCAACAAAGGCATCCATATAGCCTATGCGCCTAAGCAGAACGGGGTGATAGAGCTTGCGTCACGCCAATTCGAAAAAAGAGCCCAATGGTTTGTCGGTTCCACACCGGATGTCAAAGAGGGAGATTGGGCGGATTATCTGAGAGGCGCAACCATCGCATTATCGGAAAGATACCCGCTTCACAAGGGCCTCAGCGGCATCATAGACGGAGAACTGCCGATAGGAGGGCTGTCGTCCTCCGCTGCCGTCACACTTACATTCCTCCAGGCGCTGTGCAGTGTGAATGGTATCAGGCCGTCGGACAGAGAAATGATCGATATGGCTCTGCAGGCGGAAAACAAGTATGTGGGCGTCTCCTGCGGCAAGCTCGACCAGAGCTGCGAGGTGTTCTGCAGGAAGGATAAGCTGCTCTATTTGGATACGAAGGATGATTCCTATGAACTGATCGCTCCTTCGCCGGATATGAAGCCTTTTGAAATAGCTGTATTTTTTTCGGGCCTGGAGAGATCCCTTGCGGGAAGCAAATTCAATATGCGCGTGGATGAGGCGAGATCGGCAGCGTATGCTCTCAAAGCCTTTGC
>DBXA01000194.1:4435-10832 GCA_002309235.1 Christensenella sp. UBA1224
ATCTTCGAAAAGTACAAGAGCAAGCTTCCGGAGAACTGGGCGAAGAGGGCAGAGCATTTTTACTCGGAGTTCAGGCGTGTTCAGCTCGGCGCTGAAGCCTGGCGCAGGGGAGATATAGAGGCCTTTGGAAAGCTGTCCTTTGAAAGCGGGCACAGCAGCATCTATAACTGGGAAACAGGTTCGCCGGAACTCAAAAAGCTGTACGAGATCATGCTGGATACCGATGGGATCTACGGCGGCAGGTTTTCCGGCGCCGGCTTCAAAGGCTGCTGCATGGCTATCATAGATCCGGCTTTCAGGGAGAGCATCCTTAAGAAGGTCGAAGCGGAGTATCTGAACGCATTCCCGGCCTTGAAGGGAAAATACAGTGCCCACATCTGCGGCACAGCGAACGGTATAGGAGGACATCGCAAATGAAGTGTCTGATACTGGCGGCCGGTTATGCAACACGGTTATATCCTCTTACGGAAAACTTCCCGAAGCCGCTCCTGAAGGTCGGGGAAAAGACGATATTGGATTGGCTGATCGACGACCTGGAGGAGGGCGGCAGGATAGATGAATATATCGTTATCAGCAATCATAAATACGCAGAGCATTTCCGGGCATGGGCTGCAGGCAGATCCGGCAGCATAACGGTACTTGATGACCATACGGAGACGAATGAGACAAGGCTCGGGGCCGTCAAAGATATACTGTATGCGATAGATACCCTGAAGCTTGATGATGATCTGCTTGTCGCGGCAGGCGATAATGTGCTGGACTTCAGCCTGAACAAATTTGTGGATTATGCGCTGGAAAAGGGCACCTCCTGCGTCATGAGGTATTATGAGGAGAGCACCGAAAAGCTTAAAAAAGCCGGGGTAGCCGAGGTCGATGAGAGAGATGTTATCATCTCTATGACAGAAAAACCGTCTGAGCCGCGCTCCCATTGGTGTACACCGCCATTTTATTACTACACAAAAGCGGATGCCGGATTGGTGCGCAAAGGCATAGAAGACGGCTGCGGTACGGATGCGCCGGGCAGCTATATCGCATGGCTCTGCGGCGAGACAGTCGTCCATTCCATGCTGATGCCGGGAAAACGCTATGATATCGGGAATCTCGAAAGCTATAAGAAGGTCAATGAAGAATACAGAGGCATCGCACATGATTAAAACAGCAGAAAAATTACGGAACAAGAAGATACTCGTAACCGGCGCGGCGGGTTTTATCGGTTCCAATCTTTCGATGGCCATTCTGAAGTCAGTCGAAGGAGCAAGCGTCACGGGCATTGATAATCTCAATGATTACTATGACCCGTCTATCAAGGAGTACAGGCTTGAACAGATCGAAAAAACCGCGGAGGCATCAGGATCCGGCTGGACTTTTATCAGAGGCAGCATAGCGGATAAGAAGCTGATAGAAGACCTTTTCCGGGACGGAAGCTTTGATATCGTGGTGAACCTGGCTGCCCAGGCGGGCGTCAGGTATTCGATCGATCATCCGGATGTGTATATTGAAAGCAATATCATAGGCTTCTATAATATTCTGGAGGCATGCAGGCATTACCCGGTGGAGCACCTGGTCTATGCGTCCTCCAGCAGCGTGTACGGCGGCAACGACAAGATCCCCTTTTCGGAGGAGGACAAGGTCGATCACCCTGTTTCCCTGTACGCGGCGACTAAAAAGAGCAATGAGCTCTTTGCCCATACCTACAGCAAGCTCTATGATATCCCTTCGACGGGCCTCCGCTTCTTTACCGTATACGGCCCGGCCGGAAGGCCTGATATGGCTTACTTCAGTTTTACGGATAAGCTTCGAAGGGGAGAGAAGATCCGTATATTCAATTACGGCAACTGCAAAAGGGATTTTACGTATGTGGAGGATATCGTGACCGGCATCATGAATGTCATGTCCCGGGCGCCTGAAAAGAGCAAAGGTGAGGATGGCTTGCCTGTTCCGCCCTACAGGATATATAATATAGGTAATTCATCACCGGAGAACCTGATGGATTTTGTCAGGATCCTGGGTGAAGAGCTGATCCGTGCGGGAATACTCGATGCGGATTATGACCTGGATGGGCATATGGAGCTCGTTCCTATGCAGCCGGGCGATGTACCCGTGACATACGCGGATACTTCGAGGCTGGAAGCGGATTTCGGCTTCAGGCCGCAGACAAGTCTGCGCGAGGGGCTGCGGCGCTTTGCCGAATGGTATGCTGAATTTTACTTATGACAGATCAAAGGTTAATGGGAGGATACATGAAGGATAATGTTACCGCAAGGAGACTTTTACAGGTAGGGGAGCAGTTCAGGCTCGAGGGACCGTTCTTTTCGTACGAAGAGATAAGCTCGGGAAACGTAAACCACACATATAAAGTCAATTATATCCGTGATGACGGGACCGGTATGGCGGTCATAAAGCCTTATCTCATGCAGAGGCTCAATATGTACGCATTCCACAATCCCGTGGAAGTCATGGAAAACATTGAAAAGGTCACGGAGCACATCCGGGTGAAGCATCCGGATGCCGTCAATCTTCATTTCCATCATACCAACGATAAGAAGACGTATTATATCGCAGAAGACGGTTTCTGGCGCGTGTATACGTATGTTCCCGCAGTCACGTTCGATAATTGCGATGATCTTACGATCGTCAGAAATGCCGGCAGGGCGTTCGGTAATTTCCAGATGAGCCTGATCGATTTTGACGCGTCAAAGCTCAACTATACGATACCGGATTTCCATAATACCAGAAAGAGATACGAAAAGCTGATCACCGATGCTTCTTCAGACCCCTGCGGAAGGCTCGATGAAGTGCGCGAAGAGTATGACTGGCTGCTCTCTGTTATGAAACAGGCATGTACCCTTACGGACATGCTGAATGCAGGAAAACTGCAGCTTCGTGTAGCACATAATGATACGAAGATAAACAATGTCCTGTTTGATGAGAAAACGCGTGAAGCTTTGGTCGTGATCGATCTTGATACGGTCATGCCCGGGCTGGTAGGACATGATTTCGGCGATGCCGTCCGTTTTGCGGCGAATTTCACGGAAGAAGACAGCGAGGATACTTCCCGTACGGGGCTGAATCTGAATGTTTTCTGGGCATTTGCCCAGGGCTATCTTGAAAAAACGGCGGGTATCCTGACGAAAGAAGAGATAGATACGCTGGCCCTGTCATGCTTTGTCCTGACGTGCGAGCTGGCGACTAGATTTCTGGATGATTATCTTATCGGCGATAAGTATTTTAAGGTCAAGAAGCCAAAGCATAATGTGATCAGGACGAGATGCCAGATAGCGCTTGCGAAGGATATGCTCGAGAAGCTTGGCGCGATGAATGCTATCGTGCAGGAGAGCGCGACTCGCTACAGAAATGCAGAGGATAGAGCGGATTAAGTTATACGTCTGTCAGTTTTTTTCACCGGTCGGGAACGGCCGGTGTTTGTATATCTGCTGAAGTATGCTGACAGCAGTGTACTGCTGCTGTGCCCGGATGCTGATGAGGTGTCGGCGTTCTTCCGCCTTAGAGACATATACTCTGAACGCTTGCGATTCCATACGTTTGAGTGTATAATGAAAATACAATTTTTTCGGAGTGGATCATATGAAAAGAACGCCTGATGAGACCGATATCAGGAAAATGAAAAAAAAGCAGATGAGAAATGCCTATGCAGGCTTGGCAACAGGCTGTGTGGTAGGTATTTTTATTGGTGTTCTGATCGGTGTCCTGCTCTGCAAACATACGTATGTATTTGGGAGTATCGACAATACCAAAATAGGTAAAAATGAAGCTGTTACGCAGCAGGGTTTGACTCCTGCGACGGATGAAGAACTCGACGATCTCTTTGCCGAAGCGGAAAAAACGCATGAGCCGGATTATGCGAATGAACCGGAACTGATCCCCGCTTTGACCGCAGAGCCCGAAGAGACTGATGAGCCGGCTTTAGAGCCGACCGCTGAGCCTGTTCCCGCAGCCGTTCCGACACCTGAACTCGCGACGGCTCCTGCACTTGCCCCGACGGAGACACCCGAACCGACTCCTGTCCCTGCTCCTGAAACGACTACGACACCGGTACCTGCGCCTCTCCCGACGCCGGTTCCTGCCCCTACACTCAAATCAACGCCTGTTCCGACGCCAGAACCTACGCCCGAACCCGCAAAGGAGTATTCCTACAGGATCGACCGCTATTACTTCACCACGAGGAACGGTGTCCGCAGCAGAATTCCGGACTATTCGGTTGAAGGCGAAGTGGAGATGACGACGGAGCCCCGTCTCGCTGTCGAAGCGGTCGAGAGCGATTACGAAGGTTACGAGTTCTTCGTATACGACAGCAAGAATATCACGGAGTATGAATTTGCCGATACGCAGACCGTCTACGTTTTCCGCCTCATCTATACGAAGGAATACACTGCTCCGACTCCGGAACCGACACCTGTGCCGACGCCGGTACCCATACCAACGCCTGTCCCGACACCGGTGCCGACTCCGACGCCTGAACCTACGCCCGTTCCGACGCCTGAACCGACTCCGATGCCCGAAACGGCGCCGAAGGCTTTGTCTGCGGAACGCGGCATTACGGATCCCATCAAGCTGAATGAATGGCATACCTTTGAGGTGGAACTCGGCCAGGACGGAAAACCGTACCTCTACCAGGACGGAAAAGGGACGAAAGTTATACTCTCTGTCCGCGTGAGAGGGTATATTTCGCCCGAGACCTATGAAGAGAAGTATGGCGAGAAATACCAGCTGTTCGGCTCGGAAGCATGTGTGGTACTTGAGTTTGCAAATCTCGGAGATATGGAGATAGATCCGGAAAAGGCGGTCAAGATCGCCTTCTCGGATAAAAAACGCAGCCAGTATGCGGGATACCCGCTTATGGATGCGCCGTTTGCGGGCAATGCTTCTGTTGTGATCAGACCGGACGAGACGATCCAGCTGTTCAAGCGTTTTACCTATGTTGAGGATACGGGGCTCAGACCGTATTTGATGATAACGTATTCAAGTAATGGGGAATCCAAGTCGGCGTTTTTTGATCTGAGAGACCTTGCGAAACAATAATTAAGAAAGGGAGTTTGTCAGATGAGTATGGGAGAAAAGGGCCGTACGATCCATATTGGGGTTGCCGGACTCGGCGGCAGGGGCTGCGGACAGATGAAGACCCTTATGCAGATGCCGGATGTGGTTGTGGATATGGTATGTGACAAGTATCCGGAACGCGTCGAAAAAGGGGTCAACCTTGTCAAGGAGATCACGGGACATACTGCTGTCGGAACTTTGGAATACGATGATATACTGGCAAATAAAGATATAGAAGCCGTCTGCATCTTTACCAGCTGGGAAACACATATACCGTTCGTTATCAAAGCCCTGAAAGCCGGAAAGCGCCCCTGTATGGAAGTCGGCGGCGCGACCAGCGTGGATGAATGCTGGGAGATGGTCAGGACAAGCGAGGAGACGGGCATTCCCGTAATGCTCCTTGAAAACTGCTGTTATAACCTGGAGGAGATGACGCTTCTTCGCATGGTGCGCGAAGGCGTATTCGGCACGATCGTTCATTGCCAGGGCGGCTATGCCCATGATCTTCGCGATGAGATCGGCTACGGTGATATCAACAAGCATTACCGCCAGAGGCATTTCATGCACAGGAATGGCGAGCTTTATCCCACGCATGAGCTCGGCCCCATCGCCAAATACCTGAATCTGAACCGCGGCAACAGGATGCTGAAGCTCTCCTCCTTTGCGTCAAAGGCTGCCGGCCTGCATGAATGGTATGTGAACAATCGTCCGGACAGTCCGCTTGCGAGCGCGCAGGTCAACGAGGGAGATGTCGTGACCACCATCATAACCTGCGCGAACGGAGAGACGATACAATTGCAGCATGATTGCACGCTGCCCAGGGCATATTCCCGCAGGGGGGAGATCCGCGGCACAAAGGGCTCCTGGCAGGAGGATGGCAGGTTTATTTTCATCGAAGGGCGTTCTCCGGTTAATCCCGATTACTGGACGCATGAATGGGAATCCGATGAAAAGTATATGCAGGAATACGAGCATCCCCTCTGGAAAGAGTATAAGGAATTTGGCCTGAGGGGCGGACATGGCGGAATGGATTATCTCGTCCTGCGCGCTTTCATCGAAAGCGTTCAGAAGGGTGAGGAACCGCCGATCGACGTATACGATGCGGCAAGCTGGATGGCTATCACGGCTCTGAGCGAGAACTCTATTGCAAATGGCGGTATACCAGTGGATATTCCGGATTTCACATCCGGCAGGTGGCTGCAGGAGAGGGAAAAGAAGGCTACCGGCATTTACGCTCTTGATTGATCGGAGGCATGTAGGGATGACATCACCGGTACTTGTTATCATGGCGGCTGGCCTCGGCAGCCGCTTTGGCGGAAACAAACAGATCACACCTGTG
>DBXA01000050.1:0-4040 GCA_002309235.1 Christensenella sp. UBA1224
CTGGTGATATCCGGGTATATCGCTGTACAGCGGCGGAAGTGCGGCATCAGCCGTTCTGCCGCATCCTGTTGAGGGGCAAGGACGTATGAATAAAAGACGGATGGAACTTGAGGATCTGCGCGCGAAGGACACGAGACCTGTTTCGGTTGATGTCTCCTGTATGGTATATAATCATGGCAAATATCTCCGGCAGGCTTTGGACAGCATCTTGATGCAGGAGACCGATTTCCCGGTGCGTATCATTATTCATGACGATGCTTCCACGGATGACAGTGCCGCTGTCATACTTGAGTATAAGAAAAAGTATCCGCAAAAGATCGTTGCCGTCATTGAAGAAGTCAATCTGTATCAGAATGGCCGTTCCGTATGGGCGAAGATGTTTCCCTATTTTACAGCTAAGTATATCGCTTACTGTGAAGGTGATGATTATTGGCTTGAGAAGGATAAGCTGCAGAAACAGGTGGATTATCTGGAACAGAATCCGGATTGTGAGGTTTGCTACCATAATATACTTCCTGTTGATAAGGATGGGAATTACAGTGAATCCGGAAGGCAGATCTATACGCATCTGGAAGAAGGGGATTATACAAAGTATGAGATCCGTCATGGCTTGTTGAAATCCCAGACGGCATCGATGGTGAGATGGAATTATGACCCATGGCTTACTGAGGAAGATAAAGCAGTATACGCACAGGCAAAGTGCAATGGAGACAGGAAACATCTGGCGGTGGACAGCGCCTTTGGGCGGATCCATTATCTTCCGGATGTCATGGCGGCGTACAGATTTGTTCCCGACAAAGGCGATTCATGGTCCGCCCGTCAGAATCAGGTGCCATACTGCGAGCGTTTTCTGGGAAAGCTGGCGAGATACGGGGAAGCATGCCGCCTGTACGAATACTTTCATGATGAAAAAATATACCGGTATAACCATATCATAGACGAAACGGTTGCTTTTTACAGGATGTGCAGGCGCAGAAAGCTGTCCGTAACGGAGGAGGAAAAGCGCAGGATCAGGAATGCTGCGGCTGTTCCTTTTTATGCGTATGCTGTTTATGCCCCGATCATGTTGGGGAGAAGCGTAAAGCTGCGCGTCCGGAAGCTGTTTCGAAAAACCTGATCAAGCCTTTGGAGACAGAAGATATGAGAATAAAGGATTCAGATCACATGACGTACACGGGAGATCAGATACTGGTCACCCGCTCCTCGATGCCGTCCTTTGAGGAGTATTGTGAAGAGATCAGAAAGCTCTGGGATAGCCATTGGCTGACCAATATGGGCGTAGAGCATAAGGAATTCCAGCGTCAGCTGGAGGGATATCTCTCCTGCCCGCATGTGATCTTGTATACCAACGGTCATCTGGCTCTTGAGAACGCGATCGCGGCTATGGGCTTCCCTGCAGGCTCTGAGATCATTACAACTCCCTTTACGTTTGCATCAACGACCCATGCCATCGTTCGAAACGGCTTTGTGCCGGTTTTCTGCGATGTGCGGCAGGATGACTATACAATGGATGCGGGCAGGATAGAAGGATTGATCACGGAAAAGACGGCGGCTATCCTTCCCGTACATGTGTATGGAAATCTCTGTGATGTGGAAGCAATAAGCAGGATAGCGCAAAAGTATCATCTCAAGGTGATCTATGACGCGGCGCATGCCTTCGGCGTGAAGTATAAGGGTATATCAGCTGCGAATTTCGGCGATGCCGCCATGTTCAGCTTCCATGCCACCAAGGTATTCAATACCATAGAAGGCGGTGCGGTCTGCTTTGCCGATGATGGTCTGGTGGACATACTGAATGATATGAAAAACTTCGGGATACGCGGCCCGGAGGAAGTTGTCTATGCGGGCGGGAACGCGAAGATGAGCGAGTTTCAGGCTGCCATGGGGATCTGCAACCTCAGGCACCTGGATGCCGAGATCGCGAAGCGTAAAGCGGCTGCAGAGCGGTACCGGGAACGACTGGAATGCGTGCCGGGTATCCGGCTGTGCGGGCAAAAAGAAGGTGTCGAGTCAAATTACGCGTATTTCCCGGTCGTGTTTGACGGCTTTGCGGCAGGAAGGGATGAAGTATTTGCACAACTGCGTGAAAACGGCATCACTGCAAGAAAGTACTTCTATCCGTTGACGAACAGCTTTGCGTGCTACCGGGATCTTACGACAGCAGGAGCGGAAAAGACACCCGTGGCAGCTTTCCTGGCGGATCGGGTGCTGACGCTGCCGCTGTATGCGGATCTTGCCCTGGAAGATGTGGACAGGATCTGTGACAAGCTCCTCTCATGCAAACGGTAATGGAAGGAAGGCTCGGGATGGAGATAAAAAAGCGGGATTCCAATCTGGAGCTGTATCGGATCATCACGATGCTGCTGATCATAGCGCATCATTATGTCGGTAATTCCGGGTTGCTGTCGGAGCAGGCGGTTTATTCGGCACCGCTCTCGTTCAGGTCTGTGTTTTTGCTTCTCTTTGGCGCTTGGGGAAAGACGGGGATCAATTGTTTTGTCCTGATAACAGGATACTTCATGTGTCAGTCGAGGATCACGGCTCGGAAATTCGTTAAATTGCTGGGTGAAGTGATATTTTACAGAGTCGTTGTCTACCTGATCTTTTCGTTGTCAGGGTACACGTCTTTCTCGATCTCCTCCTTTATATTAATGTTTATTCCGGTCACAAAAATAGAGCATAACTTTACCGCCTGCTTCCTGGTGTTCTATCTGTGCATACCCTTCCTGAACGTGCTTATCCATCATCTGACGGAGAAACAGCATATCAGGCTGATCTGTTTGTCGGCATTTTTGTACATTATACTTGGTACGATGCATAAGGCCGCTATGAATTATGTCTCGTGGTTTGTGGTTCTGTTCTTTATCGCTTCCTATTTGCGCATGTATCCTAAACCCTGCTTTTCGAACGGGAAGCTTTGGGCGCTTCTGACGCTGGGATCGATGGCGGCAGCGGCGATCTCTGTCATCATCGGCGCAAAGCTTGGTGTGATGGGAAACCGGCAAATGCATTATTATTTTGTTTCCGATTCCAATACGCTTCTTGCAGTGATGGCGGGCATCAGCTCTTTTATGCTTTTTAAAAATCTCAGGATCCCCTGCAGCAGGTTTATCAATACGGCTGCGGCATCGACATTCGGAGTTCTTTGCATTCATGCGGGCGGCGATACCATGCGCCAATGGCTGTGGCACGATCTTCTGAATAATATCGGTTTTTACGCTTCGCCATATTTGCCGCTGCATGCATTTGGCTGTGTACTTGGGATCTTTATCGTCTGTACGATCATAGATATGCTCAGGATCCGATTTGTAGAGATACCGTTTTTCAATGTATTCGACCGTCATTGGATGAAGATCGAAGCATGGTATGCTGCAACAGAGAATAAGCTGTTCGGCAAGATCGGCATTTCAGATAAATAGAAAGAAAGGAGAAACTATGAAAGGGATCATCCTCGCCGGAGGGAAAGGCACGCGCCTGTATCCCATGACAAAGGCAGTATCAAAGCAGCTTTTGCCCATCTATGACAAACCGCTCATTTACTATCCCCTGTCCGTACTGATGCTTGCGGGCATTCGTGAGGTATTGGTCATCTCCACGCCGGAGGATACGCCCGTTTACGAACGGCTGCTGGGGGATGGGAAGCGGCTGGGGATGGTGCTTGCTTATAAGGTGCAGGATACACCGCGCGGTCTTGCGGATGCGTTCATACTGGGAGAAGAGTTTATCGGGCAGGACAGCGTCTGCCTGATACTGGGAGATAATGTCTTTTACGGCCAGGATATGACGCGCATGCTGCGCAAAGCGATGGAGAAAAACACCGGCGCCACCATATTCGGTTACCCGGTGAAGGATGCACGCTCCTTCGGAGTGGTGGAATTCGATAGTGACCGCAAGGTCCTTTCCATCGAAGAAAAGCCGGAAAAGCCAAAGAGCAACTATGCCGTGCCGGGATTGTATTTCTACGATAACCGTGTAGTGGAGATCGCGAAAAACGTGCGTCCTTCCGCGCGTGGTGAGATCGAGATCACGGCAGTGAACAA
>DBXA01000050.1:4068-7332 GCA_002309235.1 Christensenella sp. UBA1224
TGGCTGGATACCGGTACGCCGGGCAATATGCTCAAAGCCGCGGAATTTGTGGAGGCGGTACAGGACAGACAGGGGTTCTATGTATCCTGTATCGAGGAGATCGCCTGGAGGCGCGGCTTTATCACGACCGACCAGCTGCGCTCTCTGGGAGAAGAACTCAAGATGACGGATTACGGTCAGTATCTTTTGACGATATCGGAGGAAGGCAAATGACCATACTTGTGACGGGCGGAGCGGGCTTTATAGGCTCCAATTTCATTTTTCACATGCTGGAGGCGCATCCGGGATACAGGATCGTGTGCCTGGATAAATTGACATACGCAGGCAATCTGTCTACGCTCAGGCAGGTGATGGATCACAGCCGCTTTCGCTTTGTGAAGGCTGATATCTGCGACAGGGAAGCTGTTTTCAGTCTGTTTGAAGAAGAAAGACCGGATATCGTCGTGAACTTCGCTGCGGAGACCCATGTGGACCGTTCGATCGACGACCCGGGCATCTTTCTGCGCACGAATATCATGGGCACGCAGACACTGATGGATGCGGGCCTCAGATACGGGATAAAGCGTTATCACCAGGTTTCCACCGATGAGGTATACGGGGATCTGCCGCTCGACAGGCCGGATCTGTTTTTCACGGAAGAGACGCCTGTCCGTACTTCATCGCCGTATTCCGCTTCCAAAGCGTCCGCGGATCTGCTGGTGATGGCTTATCACCGTACATTCGGCCTTCCGGTGACTGTTTCCCGCTGCTCCAATAACTACGGTCCGTACCAGTTCCCGGAAAAGCTCATTCCGCTGATGATAGCGAATTGCCTGAACGATAAGCCGCTCCCTGTATTTGGGCAGGGGCTGAACGTGCGCGACTGGCTGTATGTGGAGGACCACTGCCGGGCGATAGACCTTATCATCCATAAAGGCAGGACAGGGGAAGTATATAACGTGGGCGGGCATAACGAGATGCGCAATATCGATATCGTGAGGCTGATCTGCCGGGAGCTCGGAAAGCCGGAAAGCCTGATCACCTATGTGACGGATCGGAAAGGCCACGACCTGCGCTATGCGATAGATCCCGCGAAGATCCACAGGGAGCTTGGTTGGCTGCCGGAGACGCGGTTTGAGGATGGGATCAGAAAGACGATCGCCTGGTATCTGGAAAACCGCACCTGGTGGGAAGAGATCGTCAGCGGTGAATACAGGGATTACTATGCGAAAATGTACGGGAACAGATAGCCGGAGTTTTAGATATATCGTAATTTGCGCGGTTGCGTTTTGACCGCTTATGTTGTATGATATCAGTTGACATATAAGGCTGGAGGGCATGGACGGATGGGCAGAAAAAGCTACCTGATAATCAAGCGAGCGGTCGATCTTCTGCTGTCCGCAGTGCTCCTTCTTGTGCTCTCGCCGCTGCTCATTGCTCTTTCTGCCTGGGTAAAGCTGGATTCTCCCGGAACGGTGTTCTTCCGGCAGAAACGGGTAGGAAGGGGCAAGAAGTATTTTCAGATATATAAATTCCGCTCCATGCGCTCTGATGCGCCGAAGGATGTGCCTACTCATCTGATGACCGGTGCGGACAGGCTCATCACCCGCTCGGGCCGTGTGCTCAGGAAAACATCGCTGGATGAGCTTCCCCAGCTCATCAATATCCTTCAGGGCGATATGTCCTTTGTTGGTCCGCGGCCCGCGCTGTGGAACCAGTATGATCTGATCAAAGAGCGCGATAAGTACGGAGCGAACGATGTAACGCCCGGTCTCACGGGCCTTGCCCAGGTGAGCGGCAGGGATGAGCTGTCCATAGAGGAAAAGGCTGCGAAGGACGGAGAATATGTGCGCAGGATGTCCCTTGGCGAGGATATCGGTATACTGTTCCGGACGGTAGCGAGCGTCATCAGACACAAGGGCTATAAGGACAACGAATGAAGACCGGTCCGGAGGAGAACAAATTGGTTAAGGTTAGTGTGGTGATCCCGACCTACAAGCGTTCGGAATTCCTCATCCGGGCGCTCGGCAGCGTTCTGGAACAGACCTGGAAGGAGATCGAGGCTGTTGTCGTGGATGATAACGGCGCGGATTCCCCTTATCGGAAGGATACGCAGAAGCTGCTCGAGCCCTGGCAGGCGGATTCCAGGGTCAGGATCGTTCTGAATGAAAAGAACCTGGGCGGGGCGCTTGCCCGCAATGAGGGCATCAAGGCCTGTACGGGTGAATACATCACATTTCTGGATGACGATGATGTGTTCCTGCCCCAAAAGGTTGAGGTCCAGGTCACGGCGATGATGGAAAACGGCTGGGACATGTCTTTCATGGATTGCGATGTCAGCGATATGAAGGGTGATATCGTGGACCGCCGCCGCCATCCGGATGTGGATGAGCATCCGGACAATGAGAAACTGCTCATCAGCCACCTGGTGGATCCCCTGACTCCTACGGATACGTATATGTACCGTGCCGAAACACTGCGAAGGATCGGCATGTTCGATGATGTATTGACGGCGCAGGAATACCTCCTGATGCTCAAGACCATCACCTCCGGCGCGAAGATAGGTTATATCAGGCAGTCACTCGTTATGCAGTACATCCATGACGGGGAGAGGATGTCCTTCGGAAAAAACAAGGTAACGGGGGAGACCTATCTCCTGAGCGTCAAGAAGAAGTACTTCCATCTGCTCACGGGAAAGCAGCGCCGATTTATCGTGTGCCGTCATCATGCCGTGCTGTTTTTCGCGACGCTCAAGCGGCATGAGTATGCGCAGGCATTAAAGCATATGGCGCTGGCCGCGCTGACGGATCCTGTTACCTCGGCGAGACTTTTTCTGGATAAGGTTTCGATGCTGAAGGTAAAATCCCCGAAGGCATGAGATGCTGCCATGCCGAGCATATATGATATCGAGAAAGAAATAAAGTACCTGGTAGAGCCCCGGGATGACGGAAAGGAACTCAAGACAGTTGCCGCCGCCACGCTGGGGCTTACGCGCAGGCAGATATCCTCTGCGAAATTCCGGAAAGACGGCCTTACGCTGGATGGGAAGCGTGCCTATGCAACAGATAAGGTGCATGCAGGCCAGATGCTTATCATCCGCATGCGGGAAAGCGGTACGATCTACCGGCCGCGTCCCCATGCGGGAGATGTGGATATCGTCTATGAGGATGAGGATCTGTATGTGATCGACAAGTGTGCGCCATTGCCTACCCAGTCTTCCGAAAGGCAGACCGGGGACACGCTGGAGGCAAGGCTGCTGCCCAGGCTGGAGGGCAGGGCTTTCCG
>DBXA01000045.1 GCA_002309235.1 Christensenella sp. UBA1224
ATCCCTCTGAGTGAACTGATGGAACATGAAATGGCATGACCCGAAGATAATGCCATTTTCTGAAAACTATAAAACTTTCTTACGAGGGGCGGCCTCAACGGCGGGTTTGCTTGCTGCCGCGTAAGTATTGTGGTATCCTTTCGGTATCGAGAGGGAGCGGCGGCGTATAAAACCGGAAGGATAGACTCGACCGCTTTCCCATCGGCTGAAGAAAAGTGAGGTGCCTGATATGATCCGGACGCTGGATGCATCCATGCTGAACCTGCCTTATACCATAGAGGAACTCGCGCCTCTTGCCGTAAAGGCGGGCTTTCAAGCCGTCAGTGCGCAGGGACCGTGTATCCGTATATTGGAGGATGAACGGGAAGGGAGAGAGGCAGCGGCTCTTCTGAAAGACCTGGGCCTTGCCTGGGGTCTTATGTCCATGACTGCGGATTTCTATCACTGGAGCCTGGATGACACGGCGTTTGAAGAGGCGCTGGAGCGGCTGCGCCGCCGGGCTGAAATTGCAGGGAAGCTCGGCATCCGGCATGCATATAACCATGTCTGGCCATCCGGCCCCATGCCTTTTGATCAGACGTTCGAATGGACGGTCGGCAGAGTGCGGAAGGTCGCAGATATATTGGCGGATGCCGGGATACGCTACGGGCTGGAGTTCCTTGGCCCTCATGAGCTTCGCGTGCTCCAACCGTATGAGTTTGTTCATACCCTTACCGGCGTCGCGGCGATAGCGGACGCGGCCGGAGGGAAAGCGGGTATCGCCTTTGACACATACCACTGGTATACTTCAGGCAACGGCTTGCAGGATGATCTCGCTTGGATGGCTGTCCATGCAGACCGCCTGGTAGCCCTGCACCTCAATGATGCGCCTGCAGGGGTGCCGTGGGATGAGCAGAAGGATATGGAGAGACGCCTTCCCATGGAGACAGGGGTCATCGACTCAAAGAGGATCCTTGCGATGCTGGAAGAGAAGGGCGGCGATGCCCTGTGCATGATAGAGCCTTTCCAGCCCCATTGCGCCAGGCTGCATGATCTGCCTGCGGAGGAGGCTGTCCGTGAGATGGGAGAAGTGTTTGCACGGCTGGGATGATGAATAAAGCGCTGCACAGAGGTACGGCATCATGAACAAGCTGATATCGGAAGCGGATCGATTATTGAAAAACGGGGGATTCGAGTATGCCTTCTGCGGCGGGCATGCATTGGATCTGTTCCTTGGCTGTGAGAGCCGGATGCATGGGGATATTGATGTCTGCGTGTATTGGGATGATCGGAACAGGATCATTCAGTACATGCAATCGCAGGGCTTTGAAGTTTACGAAATGCTCGGCGGCGGCAGGGCACATCACATTACAGACGTGTCCTGTCAGTTTCGGGCAAGGAGGAATATCTTCTGCTTTCAGCAAGGGTGCCCGCTTGTGAAGACGTATCCGCCTGACGAAGACGGGTGCTGCTGGATGGAGTTTTTTCACATCGGGCAGACGGCACTCGATTTCATTGAGTTTCTTTTTAACGATAAAACGGAGGAAGCCTTTGAATACGCGAGAAACAGGGAGATCGTACTTGAACTGGGAAAAGCGGTCCTTTTCCGGGACGGCATCCCGTATCTCGCCCCTGAACTGTGTCTCTTGTACAAATCGACGGATATCGAGCGTGAAGGCTGCGAACAGGATTTTGAACTCGCCTGGAAGGCGATGGATCCGTCTCAGCGCCGATGGCTGAGAAATGCGCTGCTGCGCGAGTATCCGGGCGGACATCCGTGGATAGATCGGCATAAACGGTGCAACTGATACTGCATTCTGTCAATGGGACTGGTCCGGCTGAAGCTGCCCGGACATGGCCCGGCGATCACCATCTGTTATCTGAAGAAGAGATAAAGGCTGTTATTTCCCATATCCGGGACATAAACGGCTGAACAATAGCGGCATGAGCATGCCTTCTATCCCTTATAGACTATCCGGATATCCTGACAAAACCGCACGGATCTGACGGAAAACGGTGGAATTCTGAAAACAAAAGTGCTATACTGTTCCGGTACGCGATCAAGAGGCGTACCGGATGAAAAATAGCCCATTGGGCATGAAACGGAGTGTTTGATATGCAGGTTATCATTTGTAAAAATGCGCAGGATGTCGGCGAAGCCGCTGCTATGATCTTCGCATCCACTATTTACGCGAAGCCCGATTGTATACTGGGTCTGGCTACAGGCTCCACCCCGATCCCTACCTATCAGAAGATGATCGAGCTCTACAAGAGGGGACTTTTGGATTTCTCCAAGGTGCGCTCCTACAACCTGGATGAATATGTGGGCCTTTCCGGAGATCATCCCTGCTCCTACCGTTATTTCATGAATACCGAGCTGTTTGACCATGTCAATATCGACAAGGCCAATACCCATGTCCCCTCCGGCCTTGGTGCTGATCCGGAGGCGAATGCCAGGGAATATGATAAGATGCTCGCTGCGTGCGGCGGGATAGACCTGCAGCTCCTGGGCATCGGCCGCAACGGGCATATCGGCTTCAACGAGCCCAATGACGATCATTTCGTATACAATACCAACATCATCACTCTGACAGAGTCTACCCGTGAAGCAAACGCGAAGTATTTCGACAAGCCCGAGGATATGCCGGCAAAGGCCATCTCCATGGGCGTGGGCGGCATCATGGCGGCAAAGCGCGTGCTGCTCCTGGCTACCGGTTCCTCCAAGGCGCAGGCGATCCACGATACGGTTCTCGGTCCTGTCAGCCCCAAGTGCCCTGCTTCCATCCTGCAGACACATCCCAACGCGCAGATCATCTGCGATGAGGAAGCGGCAGCCCTTCTCAAATAAAGTGATACCGTGAACGCAAGACGGGCGCATATTATCGCTGCGCCCGCTTTTTTTGAGCGTTATCTTTTCATTTTCTGCTTCCAAAAATCACCGTATCATGGTATAGTAATAGTAGTCTGTGATAAGGCAGGGTATCCGGGAAGCGGAATAGTCCGCGATCATCCGGATACGAAAATGAGACCCGGATTACCAATATGACTATTCTATAAGACAGGAGGAACCATTCACATGCAATACACCAAAGAAGTGGAAGAGATGGTCTGTGTTGCGAAGGGCCCGAACCATGGCCCTGCACCGATTCCCGAAGAGGGTAAATGGATCCAGGCCAAAGAAATCAAGGATATCTCCGGTTACACTCACGGCATCGGCTGGTGTGCTCCGCAGCAGGGCGCCTGCAAGCTGAGCCTGAA
>DBXA01000010.1:0-4013 GCA_002309235.1 Christensenella sp. UBA1224
CTTTTGTATCTGAAGGATCACAGGGTGCTGACGACCCGCTCAAAGGGCAAGGATGTTTATTACTTCCCGGGCGGAAAGCGTGAAGGCGTTGAGACGGACCTGGAGACCCTCTTCCGTGAGATCCGGGAAGAATTAAGTGCTGAGATCGTCCGAGGATCGGAAGTGTTTTACGGCATATTTGAGGCACAGGCCCATGGAAAGGCAGAAGGTATCACGGTTCGTATGACCTGCTATACGGCTGCCTTCACGGGTACTTTACGGCCGGATCATGAGATCGCGGAGATACTTTGGATCGATTCGGCGGATACGGAGAAGGTGTCCCCGGTAGATAAACTGATCCTTGCGGATCTGAAGGGAAAAGGGCTCATCCGGTAAAAAACAGACAGAGAAAGGAAAAAAGCATATGAAAAAAAACAGGTTCGGACGTACAGGGTATGAGATCTCCATGATCACTTACGGAGGCATTGTTTCGACCTCAAAAGAGTTCAATGGTTATACGTTTTCAGGCGACGGGCAGGCGGAGTCGGATAAAAGCGTGGCCTGGGCACTGGAGCATGACGTCAATTACTTCGATGTCGCGCCTTCTTACGGTGACGCCATGGAAAAGCTGGGCAATTCCCTCTTCGGCAGGCGCGATGGGATCGTGCTGGCGGCAAAGACGGGCAAGAGGGACTATGACGGAGCAGCCAGGGAATTCGAGGAATCCCTTAAGCTCCTGCATACGGATCATTTCGATGTGTACCAGCTGCATGCCGTATCGAGTATGGATGATGTGGAAAGGGCTTTCGCACCGGACGGCGCGATGAAGCTGATGCGGGAGATGAAGGAACAGGGTGTGATCCGCTGCGCCGGCATTACGGGGCACAACGAAAAGGCGTGTCTGGAGGCGCTTGCGAGGTACGATTTTGATACGCTGCTCTTCCCCGTGAACTGGCTCATGCACATGGGCTATGGTTTTGCCGGTGAGATCATTCAAACGGCGAAGGCGAGAGACATGGGTCTGCTGGGTATGAAATCGCAGATCGAACGCGCCTTCGTGGATGGCGATGAAGCGGCAAGGGCCCGCTTCCCCAAGAGCTGGTGCAAGCCTTTTGATCCGCAGCTGCAGGGCGAATTGCTGCTTGCGGCAATGAAGTACTCCTACAGCCTGGGTGTGGATACGCTTATCCCCGCGGGCAATTTTGAGCACTTCCGTTTCGCTGTGGAACATGCCGATGAGATAGCCGGCACACCCCTGACGGAGAAAGAGAAAACCCTTCTCGCGGACCATCTGCCCGCAGTAAAGGCATATCCCTTCTTGCACGGCGAAGGGTTCTGATGATGCTATGAAAACATTCCGGCGCTATCTGTTCTCCTATATCTGCATGCTTCTTATTCCCATCCTGCTGCTTTCCATCGCGTTTTTTACGCTTACGGGCCAGTATTATTCGGATCAGACGGCCCGGCAGAACGCGAGCGCGCTCAGCCAGGTACGAAAAGCCATAGAATTGCAGACGAGCCAGCTGAAATCCTATGCTTATCAGACGGTTCAGATCAGTGATTTTTTTACCGTCAAGCTGGAGAGCGGGGATTATGCCGTCCAGTTCGGTCTGCGCCGGCATCTCACAAACTGGACCCTTACGAATCATTACGGGCGGATACCTGGAAGACTTCGCTCTCCTGCCCATGCTCCGCGCCAGCGAGGATGTGGATCCCCTTTGGGACCGTACTTATCTTTCCTCTACTCTCGATATGTTCGTTATCACCACTTCCTGCAGGGATGTGGAGGCCATGGTGCGCTGGTACGATTACCTCAATAAGGATCTGACTACCCAGCTTACCTGGTTCCAGAGCCCGGAAGGCGTCCTGTGGAATTATAACGAGGCCGGCGAATGGGTCACCTTTACCGATAACGTGCCCGCGGATACCACTTCCACCATCATGCGCCGCAATGTAGCCGTCGGTCCGGCCGTACCGGTTTATTTCCGCGAGGACAAGCAGGGCCTTGCCGGCCGTTATCAGGAGAAGGCGGATGCCATCCTGGCCTATGAGCCGTATGCGCCTTCTCAGTTCATCTCCAACGGCTTCTCCCTTGCGGAGGAGGAAGAGGAGCGCGGCATGCTTCTGGTCGAGATCGATACCTATCTCAAACAGTTCTGTGCCAATGCCGTTGTGAAGGGCATTACGGAGGCAGACTGGCAAAAGCATCTGGATACGCTGGACAGTATCGGCGTAGACGAATTTGTCGGGCTCTGGCAGGCCTTCTACGATGCTCACAAGTAAAACCTGATCTTTGCGCGCCGGTCGGCTGGCCGTCCGGCGCGCTTTCCATGTTTCGACCGCTTATGAAAGGGATTGCGCCAGATGCTTGAACAGATCGCAAACCGCAGGGAAGAAAAAGCTGCCGTCAGGCTGTGGGTCATTACGGATCTCCAGCAGAAGATCCCCGAACGCGCCGAATACTGCATGACGAAAGCGGTGGAAGATTTTACCGCGCTGGGCCTTAAAGTGGATGCCGTATGCTACCTTGGTGATTCCGTGGAGGGAAACGATGCGGATTTTATCCGTACCATGACAGATATGCGGATCCGCCTGCTTTCCCGGGTGCAGGCACCGAAATACTATGTAGTCGGCAATCATGATTACGAATACTTCCGGTATCACCAGAAGAATTCGGGGCTCAATAAACTGATACTGCCTTTTTATGAGGCAGTGAAGGCACTTCCCGACTGGCACGTGCAGGATACGGTGACGGATTTTTGCTTCACAGAAGATTTTGGCCCTTTTCAAGCCTGGTTTTTCCCGGATCACGGGGATCCCTCAGGGATGTGGCATACCACAAACGGTGAGATCTGGGGCGATCCCTCCGGATACATTTACGATGAAGCGGCATTTGCGGCAGTGCGTGAAGCGATCGGGGCATGTCCGAAACCGGTGCTTACTTTTTCGCATTATGCCTTTCCGGGCGGTAATCGGGAATCACCTCTGCTGGGGCGTTTTCTCCCTCTGCCGGGTAATGTTCGCATGCATTTCTATGGACATGCACATGTCGGGGACAGCTACTGGGCCGGAAAGGACTGCTATCGAAAGATCTCCGCTATAGATAACCAGCCGATCATACAGGTGAACTGTTCTTCATTGGAAAATTTTCGCGGAAACGCGATCCGTTCCGTTTTTCTTGAATACTACGAGGGAGGAGAGATCGCCGTTCTCTTCCGCAACCATACCCTCGGGCGCTGGGATGAATGGTTCTTCCAGGCATTGTAAGAGAAGGTGGAGTTCTTTCGGAAATATAAGATATCCTTTCGCGTGCTGATCCCGTCAAACCGGTTTCCGGGTATATAACCATGCCGAAAATTGCATAATCGTAAGGCCTTGACACGACAGAACCGTGTCCTGGCCGTATTTTTTGTCTTCCATAATTGAACTTTTATTTCTGCATGCGAAAAAAGTTTTCTTTTGCGTTGAATTCAGGCGTGGATTCCGTTATAATAAAAAATGGTATTTTATAGGATGGTTTTATAAGGAAATATCGTTCTTTGTTAAATGAAAGATCAGCCTTTGATGCAAGGAAAGTATCTATAGGGCTTGAAGTGACAGGAGGTCTGTACTGTGAAAAGCAAATGGATGCGGATCTTTTCGGTAATATTATCCGTCTTTCTCCTGCTTGGGACGTGTTCTGCGGATACTGCGGTTTCCACGGGATTAGAGCCGCAGCAGGCTTTTGATATGTTCCTGGAGAATCTGCAGGCCGGCATGTATGAGGATGCGCTTGAGCTTTATGAGATGGACCGTGAGCTCTATGATAACAATGATATCGTCGTAGATTTCCGGATATACGGTATATATGCCGCCGGCTTGTGTGACCTGAAACAGGGAAAGCTCGACGAGGCGCTTTCCGGCTTCCAGTATGTGCAGAGGACGATGGTGGGAGAGGACGGCACTGTTTTTCCGGAACAGGATGGACTGGTCAGCTGCGAAACACTCATTATTTACACGGCAGGCCGTATCGCTGAGCGGGATGGGAACATGGA
>DBXA01000010.1:4125-5962 GCA_002309235.1 Christensenella sp. UBA1224
CGGATCGGAAGCGGAAGGTGATTCCATTGCCGTTTCCTGGACGGACAGCGCCGGAGCGGAGAATTACTTTGTCAGCTGGACGCCGGTCGGGATCAAGGCCGGCGGGAGTGAAGAGGTAGCGGGGCTGAGCTTCACTGCCGGGTCTCTCATCCCGGATACCGAGTATAAATTCTCCGTCATGGCGGCGGATGACGCAGGCAGCAAGCCGCTCACGTTCACTTTGAAGACCGGACGTGTTTCCGGCCTTACCGGCGCCATTTCACGGAACAGCCGCTGCCAGATATGGACCTGTGAAGCCCGCAGAGCGGAAACGTATACCTACCAGCAGATGATCGACCGCGGGATGCTCACGCAGGCGGCGGCAAGTGAAGAAGGCAGGAGCATCATAAAGGTAAACCGCAATTTCGCGAAGGGTTATTATCTTTATGATTTCCGCATACAGCTTATGAATTCCGACAGCGGAAAAAAGGAATTTGATTGGGCGCTTGTACTGCGCATGCCGGATGAGCTCGGCACTTATACGGTGAGCGGAACAAGCGATGCGCCGCGCGCTAACCGCAAGGTCGGCGAATCCTACTACTTCCCGATGGCAAGCCTGCTCAGTGCATATTTTGAGAATTTTGACGGCGAGTGGATCGAAAGCGCCGGCAAGGTGGAATTGTACATCGACGGCATGTTCGTGGATGAGGCGGCTGTCGTGATCGGATTGGAATAAAGGGGAAACTGCCATGAAACGATGGATAAGCTTATTTGTACTCCTGTGCCTCACACTATGCTCCTTTGCGGCATCCGCCACGAGCGTGCACAGTTATGACGCATATCTGAGCGAATTGATGGAAGCCTTTGACTACGGGGAATACCAGGATGTCGTTGACTTGTATGAGGAGATCTGCGAATACTGGCCGAATGCCTGGGATCGCAGCGGTGATGTGGATAATTACGCTCTCTATGCCCGCGGACGCCTGGCGCTGGAGAAGCATGATTATAACGAGGCTATCTCATGCTTCAGTGTTCTTTACAGCTTCCCTTCCGAGGAAGAACAGCTGAATTCAGACCGCCTGACGATCTATTGCGAGGCGCAGCGTTTTCTGGTATATGGTCTGAATGAGGAAGCGCTGATCAAATTCAGCCAGTGCGGCAATATATTGGACTCCGCTGCTATGATACAGATGCTCAACCGGGGAGCGGAGCTCACGATCTTCAGCCCTGCGGCTGAAGTGCGCGGTGGGACCCGCGTCCGCCTGACCTGGGTCGATACGGATGAAGGGACGGAAACATATTTCATCACCTATATGCCCAAGGGCGTACCTTCCGGGCAGCAGACGACTGCCTCGGTCAATGAATACGTGATGCTCGAGGATCTTATCCCGTCTACAACTTATACGGCTTATATCTCGCCTGTCACAAGTGATTCCGTTTCCGGGCTCAGGGCGGAAATGGAATTCACTACGGGGAATATCGGAACAAATCGCAGCATCATTGCCAGGGAAAATGTGCTTTACGAATACAATATGGAAGGCAGGCATCAGTTTAATTCCCGCCTTTCCTCGGATTCCGATGCGTTCCTGGATGCATTTTCCAGCGCCAGCACGCTGCAGTACTTTATACAGCTCGAAGTAGCCAAGGTTTGTGATAAGATCACCCTTCCTTATGGTCCTATAGCTGCGGCGGATCACGGATATATATACCAGCTTGCACTGCAGATGAACGGGAACGCAGCTCCCGTTGAAAGTGTCCGCGTGATACTGCGGGCTGCGAGTGCCGATAACCCGAATCTCGTCTACTGGAAGGATGTTCCGGTGGCATTTGAAAAGACAGGCTATGCTTTCCTGACCTT
>DBXA01000010.1:5998-11478 GCA_002309235.1 Christensenella sp. UBA1224
GATACGGATCTTATCATAGAGCTGATCGCCGGAGAGAACCTGCTTCTGAACAGCCACTACTACATGCCGTAAAGCAAATTATAAGCATGACCGTACACTATAGGGTGAATGGAGGATCATCGTGAGGATCAGTTATTTCAACCGGGAGATGGGAACCTATTCACGGACGCTGCCGGATATCTGCGATGGCGTGGTGGAACTGCCGTTTGTGGATATCGAGGGCCGTCATGTCCGGCTGCTGGATGCCGTGGGAGACCGGGAAAAATGGACGATCCATGCCAGACCTGGATGTCAGATCCGGCCGGCTGTCATCGATGGCGATGCTTTCTCTTTTGACGCTCCCACGACGCACTGCGTCCTGCGGGATGGCTTTGCCTGCCAGGTCATCACGGCGTCGGGAGCGGTGTATTTCACGATGGCCTGGGACAACGCGGACTCAAGAGAGGTCTGTCTGGTAAATCTGCCCCTTGACCGTGCCGTATGGATCGGTTTTTCCACGAGCTGCGAGATCCGTTCCTCCTTCCCGGTGGTCAGCGATATGCACGTGATGCTGTGCCGTACGATGGAGGGACTTCGCGTAAAACCGGGCGAGGATGGTGAGACCTTTATCAACGGCCTTCTCGCTTCCGTTTCGGGAGAAGGCGCTGTATTGCGCGCGGGCGATGTGATGGATATCTATGGCCTGCGCCTTTTGTGCATGGGGGAATTCGCGGCCGTGTACCCGGAGACGGAAGGCATGGGCCTTTCTTCGTCCGTCGGCCGCTACAACAGCCGGATCACCAGCATAATCGGCGATGCGCACCATGATGAGCTTTCGAATGATATGATATTCAACCGCTCCCCGCGTATCTATATGAAGCACGAAACGCGCAAGTTCAATACGGATTCACCGCCGACGCCCGAAAAGCAGGAGGAGCAGCCTCTGATGCTCACCATCGGTTCCTCTGCCATGATGGGTATGTCTTCTATCATGATGGCGACTATGACCATGCAGACGGCCATACAGAACCATGCGCCGCTCTCAAGCGTGCTGCCGTCCATACTTATGTCCGGCGGCATGTTCGTGGGCAGCCTTGTCATGCCTATCGTCAACCGGAAATACATGTCAGGCGTCAGAGAGAAGAAGGAGAAGAAGCGCAGGGAGAAGTACATCAAATACCTGAACGATACGATCGTTGAGATCAAGGAGACCGGTGAACAGCAGAGACAGCTCCTGGAAGAGACGTATCCCACGCTTGATAAATTGGCCCGTTATGTCTATGAGCGCGATGAGCACTTGTGGGAGCGCATGCTGAACCATGAGGATTTCCTGGATCTGCGCCTTGGCAGGGCGAAGATCGATATCGATATGGAGATCAACGACCCCGGAGATCATTTTACCATGGATGATGATATCATCCGGGATGCGTTTGACCGCTTCCGCAAGATGGAGCACACGGTCGATGACGCGCCTTTTATGCTGAAACTCCGCAGCATAAAGGTGCTTGGCGTTTTCGGCAGCCATAAGCTGCGCACTAAGTATGTCTCCTCACTCCTCATGCAGCTGTGTATCCAGCACAGCTATAAGGAGATGAAGGTCGTCGTCATCTGTTCCGAGACATCGGCGCAGGAATGGGAATTTACCCGGTGGCTGCCTCATTGCTGGAATGATGAACAGAGCCAGCGCTACTGGGGGTCGGACCAGGAGGATATGCGCAGGCTTTCCGCCGTCCTTCAGAATATGTGCTTCTCCGCCCGTACTACCCGCAAGGAGGAGGAAGAGCAGCACACGGTCATCATCATTGCCGATAAATACCTGAGTGAGAATTGCCGTTCCCTTGTCAACGCGATGGAGAACCTGGAAGGGTATCCCGTAAGCATTATCGCCATGGCGGAGACCCCCGGCGAGCTCCCGAAGGAATGCCACAGCGTCATATCCCTCAAGGATGACGGCGGTGTGCTTTTCAACGATATCAACCAGCTGGAACGGGCCACCCGTTTCGCCTATGATCCCATGCCGGAAGCCGGACAGCTGCGCGATATGGCGATCAAGATGCGGCATACGCACCTGGCAGGCGAGGAAAGCGAAGGCGCACTGCCGGATATGCTCACGTTCTTCGACATGCTGCGCTGCGGGAATGTTGCCCAGCTCAATGCGCTTGTCCGCTGGAAATCCTCGAATCCCGTCAAGACCCTTGCGGCTCCGCTGGGCGTTAACAAGGATGGGAGCCTTCTGCACCTGGATATCCATCAGAAGGCACACGGCCCGCATGGCCTGATCGCGGGTACCACAGGCTCCGGAAAGAGCGAACTGATCATCACCTATCTGCTCTCTGTCGCGGCGTGCTACGACCCGTTGGAGGTCGGCTTCGTGCTCATCGACTATAAAGGCGGCGGTATGAGCGATACGCTCAAGGCACTGCCTCATGTCGTAGGCGTGATAGACAACCTGGGCGGCAGGCAGAGCATACACCGCGCGATGGTATCCATCACCAATGAACTTAAGCGCCGGCAGCGCATCTTCAAGGAGACCGGCGAGCGTCTCACCATGAAAAACCTGGATATCCATGAATACCAGGGCCTTTACCGTGCCGGAAAGGTGGATGAGCCGCTGCAGCACCTGATCATCGTTTCGGATGAATTTGCGGAGCTCAAACAGCAGGAGCCTGAATTCATGGATGACCTGGTCAGCGCGGCCCGTATCGGCCGAAGCCTGGGTGTCCACCTGATACTGGCGACCCAGAAGCCCGCCGGCGTGGTCAACGATCAGATATTGTCAAATACCCGCTTCCGCGTTTGCATGAAGGTGCAGGATCGCAGCGACAGTATGAGCATGATCGGAAAGCCGGATGCCGCTATGCTGACCAAGACAGGCCGGTTCTACCTGCAGGTCGGCATGGATGAGGTATACCTGCTTGGCCAGAGCGCCTGGAGCGGAGCGGATACCGTGGATAAACCCTATTATTCACAGGATCCGGATATGAGCATAGAGGTGATAGACAACCTTGGCGCGGTAGTCGCCAAGGCGGTGCCCCCCGCCTATGCGAAAAAGGGGAAGAGCGACGAAAAGCAGGTCGATACGATCGTCCGGTATCTCGCGGATACTGCCCGCGATGCCGGTAAGATACCGCGGCAGATATGGCTCCCCATGCTCTCGGACGAGAGGACGCTCTCAGAGCTGGAGGAGAAATATGCGCCGTCGTTCGACCGCTGGAAGCTGGACCCTGTTATCGGCGAAACGGACGATCCCGCCAAGCAATCCCAGTACCCGCTGCAGATGGATATCACCGCCGGCAATACGGTCATTATGGGAAATGCCGGCGCCGGTCTGGAAGAGCTGGTCGAAAATATCATCGCCTCCCTTGCCACGCACCATTCTCCGGAGGATGTGAATATCTACGTGCTGGACTTTGCTCTGGAGACTGCCCGCGCGTTCCTTTCACTCCCCCATGTAGGAGATGTCATGGGCACCGGAGAAGATGAGAAGATCACGAACTTTGTCCGCTGGCTGGACCAGGAGAGCGCCAGAAGGCGCATGCTGGTCTCCAATTACGGCGGAAGTCTCGATACTGTCCGGCGCGGGGGCGACAAATCCCTGCCCAATATACTGGTCATCATAGAGAATTTTGCGGCCTTTATGGAGGCTTACGAGAATTTCGAGGATGATATCTATACCCTTGTCAGGGATGCTTCGAACTTCGGCATCTATTTTGTCATTACCGCAGCCAATTCCCGCTCTGTCAGGTCCAGGATACTTCAGGTCTTCCGTCAGTTCTACTGCCTGCAGATGTCAGAGGATATGGAATACGTCAATCTCCTCGGCAAATCCGATGGTGTTACCCCGATGAAGCGCAAGGGCAGCGGTATCTATTCCTCGGAGGGGAAGGTGCTGGAATTCCAGACAGCGCTTATATTCCCGGAAACAGGGGAGAACAAGACCGATATGCTGCGCAGATTCAGTCGGGAGATCGCAGCGCAATGGAAGGGAAAAGGCGCACAGAGGGTGCGCATCCTGCCGGAGCAGGTCACGCAGCAGGATCTTACCGAGGATGCGGCGGGCATCTCCCTCCGGGCAGTGCCCGTGGGTATCAGCCGGCAGCGGCTGGATCCGCAATCCTGGGATCTCCTTTCGAATCCGGTCAACATGGCGCTTTACCAGGCGCCGCCGGAATATCCGTTCTTCGAGACATTTGCCAACATGCTGTGCGAAAAGCCTTCCCGCAGCGTGTACGTGCTGGATGCCGCAGGCCTCATGAACGCCGATATTCCCGCGCGGTATCAACTCGCCAGGACAGATTCGCAGCTCAGTGAGATGACTTCGGCCCTCTTTGATGAGACGCTCAGGCGTTTCAGGGAGAACAAAGCTGCCGGCAAGGAAGGCAGGACAGTCTCCTTTGACGATATGGTCATACTGATCACCGGTATCGGCAAGCTCTTTGAAATGCTTAAGGGTACGCAGAAAACGCTGCCGGGCTTTAATGAACCAACATCCATGGATAAGATACTGGATGAACTGCTCAAACAGTGCAGCGCGAAGCTGGCTATGACCGTGGTGCTGGCAGGCAGGCCCGCCGATATATCGGTCTGCAGCATCCGCCCCTGGTATATCAGCATGGATCGCTCCTGCGGGCTGTGGCTGGGAGGCGGCATCGCCAACCAGATGGTCCTCAGCCAGAGGGTCAGCATGCGGGAAGTGCTGCCTGAAGGCCCGTACGGCTACGTCGTACGGAACGAGAACGCTCACTGCATAAAGCTTCTGGAATCACACGGCGTCACAGGCAGCTGATCTGGGGCGTACGTTATGGATTCACCAATAAAGGAGGTGCTTTTCCTGTTGCCCGGGCTCTGACAAGGCGTACTCAGCGGGCATGACCCGCCGGTTCATATGATACCCAATTTTTTGGATAATAAGACAGGAGGGAACTGAAACATGGCAAGCATTACTGCCAACACATCGACCATTCGGAACACGGCGAACGACATCGTCAACAACGCAAAGGCTTACAAGGGTGCTTTTGATGCAATGTATACGCAGATCCGCGCTCTTCGCTCCACCTGGACCAGCGAGGACGGCAATGCCTATATCGCGAAGATCGAGTCCTTCTACGAGGATTTCACATCGATGTATAAAGCCCTGATCACTGCTGCCAACGCCCTTGAGAAGGATGCTGCAAATTACGAGAAGACCGTCAGGGACAACATGGCATGATAAGGGAAACACACGAACATATATAACAGGAGGATATAACTATGGCAACCGGAAACATCGGCGTAGATATTGCTGTCATCGAGTCAACAGCTACGGATATCCGTACGGAAAACAGCACGATGAAGACCAACCTGACTGAGATCAGCGATGGTGTGAACAACCTCAAGACTGCCTGGCAGAGCGAAGCTGCGGATCAGCTTTCCACGATATCCACCAAGATGACCAGCCGCTTCCAGGATCTGGAAAAGGCTGTCGAAAGCTTTGCCCAGTTCCTCGACGGAGTTGCTTCCAA
>DBXA01000115.1:0-236 GCA_002309235.1 Christensenella sp. UBA1224
TGCACCAGCTACGAGCTCGTCGCTCACGACCAGACGGAGGTCGCCTTCTGCGGAAAGGATATGAAAGTGCTCCGCTTCCTCAGGGAGACCATGCAGACCTCCTATTATCATATCAGCCTCTCTGCCGATGTGACAGGCATCGAAAGCGCCGTCGCCCTCAAAAACGGCTACGCGCTGGGCATCGCCCTCACCATCGGGCTCAACCAGAAGGAATTCGGCATCGACAGCGAGCTGCA
>DBXA01000115.1:321-7046 GCA_002309235.1 Christensenella sp. UBA1224
TGCGTCGGCGCGGGAGACCTGTACGTCACCGTATACGGCGGCCGTACGAGGCTTGTGGGGATACTGCTCGGCCGCGGGCTCGATATCGATAAAGCAAAGGAAGAGCTCAGGGGCGTCACCCTCGAATCCCTGGTCGTCGCGGAGCGGGTAGCCCGCGCCGTAAAGGTGCTCGCCGCCGGGGGAAAGGCAGACCCCGATGACTATCCCCTGCTCATGCACGTGGACGATATCCTCACAAAGCACGCGCCTGTCGATATCCCCTGGGAAAAGTTCACGTTCATACAGGAATAACACGCGGAATAATATAAAAAGCGGGCCGCCCGGCAAAAGGCAGCCCGTTGTTTTTTTGCGGTTATATCGTCTTTTATCCCTTTCAGTCGAAATACACCGGTTTTCCGGAAGAAGCGGAGGTATAAATGGCCTCGAGGATCTGCGTCACCACGTATGCCTGCTCCGGCTTTGTGATGAGAGGCTTGGTATCATCCATCACGTGCTCGATCCACATGCGCGCTTCCAGTTCCGACGGCCGGTCTCCCCCTCTGCCGTCATAAAACGCGACGCCGCCTTGGGAGAGATCCGGCTCCGTGACATACAGCTTCGAGAACTTTTCTCCGTTGATGCGCAGCACATTGGGACGGGTGCCCAGGAGATCCGCGCCGGCCTTATCGCCGCAGAGCATGATCTTCCCGTCATCGGCGCGCAGCGTATTGAGCGCCCAGCTGGAATCGAGCGATATGGTCGCCCCGTTCTTCATGCGGATAAAGCCAAAGGCGCTGTCCTCCACGGTGAACTTCTTCGGATCCCACGGTCCCCAGGGGTTGGCCGCGTTCTCGTTGTCCGCGAGCTTGCGGTACGTTGTCCCGACGACCATCTGCGGCTCGTAATTATCCATCTCCCACAGCGTCATATCCAGCGCATGGGTCCCGATATCGATCAAGGGGCCGCCGCCCTGGTTTTCGGCATCCAGGAACACGCCCCAGGTGGGCACGCCGCGGCGGCGGACAGCCATAGCCCGGGCAAAGTAGATATCTCCCAGTTCTCCTGCCTCGATCAGCTTTTTCAGGTACATGCACTCCTGGCGGAAGCGGTTCTGATAGCCGATCGTAAGCTTTTTCCCGGTCCTTTTGGCGGCATCCAGCATCTTTTTTGCCTCTGCCGAATTGATGGCCATGGGCTTTTCGCACATCACGTGCTTCCCTGCCTCCAGCGCATCCACCGTGATGGTCGAGTGCTGCCTGTTCGGCGTGAGCACATGCACCACATCGATATCCCTGCGCGCCAAAAGCTCCCGGTAGTCCGTACACACCATCGCTCCCTCCGCGCCGTAATCGGCAGCGGCTTTCCTGGCCCTTTCTTCGATCAGATCGCAGAATGCGACCATTTCCACCATGGGCAGCTTCGAAAGAGACGGCATGTGCTTTCCATTTGCGATACCGCCGCAGCCGATGATGCCTATCCTGACTTTTTCCATTTTTGTATGCCTCCTTCAGAATGTTCATTCCCGATAACAGCAACCATATTAATCATACATGAGAACGGCCGAAAGTCAAGTGGCTGATCCGAAATATTCCATTCTCAGGGCGGACGCGTTTTTTTCCCTGAAGGGCATTTCCATATGGCGTTTTCCCGGTATTTATGCTATATTACGTATATCCGACAGGTATACGCGGGGAGGTTGTCTCATGCAGGTACGGTTCGCAATGGAAAATGAGCTTGACAGGATAAACGAATTGCGCAGGCAGGTCAACGATATCCACGTCGCCGGGAAACCGGATGTGTTCAAACCCGGCTTTTCCAAAGAACTGCGGGACCATATATACACCATATGGAACGATCCGGAGCAAAAGATCGTCATAACTGAGAAAGATGGCGTGATCTGCGGCTTTGCCGTGCTCCACCATATCCGCAGGCCGGAAAACCCATTCATGTACGAACGGGATTTTCTCGATATCGATGAATTCTGCGTAGATGAGGATCACAGGCGGCAGGGCATCGCCAGCGCCATGATCGATTTCATACGCCTTCACGCAAAGGAAGAGGGTTTTCACCGGATAGAGCTCAACATGTGGGAATTCAACCGGGATGCCCTCGCGTTTTACGAAGCGGCCGGCTTCTCCACCTATCGGCGCTACATGGAAATGTATCTGTAAACACCGTATCTTCGGATACGGGAGTTCTCCACAGGAGGCTGGGCGTTCGATATGATCCTGTTTGTCTTTGTCATCTGCTTTGCCGCAAGCTGCATAGGCGGCATCTGCGGGATAGGCGGCGGCGTCGTTATAAAGCCGCTTCTGGATGCCGTGGGCATCATGCCGGTATCCACAGTCTCCTTTCTTTCAGGGCTGACGGTGCTTTCCATGGCCTGCGTCAACATATGGAAAAGCCGCAAGGGCAATGAGCTTGAGCCTGCCCGCAGCCTGCCCCTCGGCATCGGCGCCGCGGCAGGCGGCATTGCCGGCAAATACCTGTTTTCCGCGCTGAAGGATCACCTGAAGGCAGACAGTACGGTAGGCGCCGTACAGGCCTGCGTACTGGCCCTCATGGTGCTGGGAACGCTTCTGTACGTACTCCGGAAAGAGCGGATCCGCTCAAAAAACGTGAGGGGAAAAGCACTTCCCGCTGTCATAGGCCTCATACTGGGCATCTGTTCCTCCTTTCTGGGGATCGGCGGAGGGCCTATGAACCTGGCGGTCTTATACTACTTCTTTTCCATGGATACCAAGAAGGCTGCCGTCAATTCGATCCTCATCATACTGCTCAGTCAGCTGGCAAGCCTGCTCGTGAGCCTCATCACCGGTACCGTACCCGCCTTTTCCTGGGGATATCTGGCGGCGATGGCCTCGGCGGGGATACTCGGAGGCCTGCTTTCCGCGAAGATGCATAAACAGCTTTCCGCCTCCGTTACCGATAAGCTGTTTATAGGCCTCCTTACGGTCATACTCGGCATCTGCGTCTACAATACGGTGATGCTTCTCAGCTGAGCGGCTCCGGGCCTGTTTTCCTTCCCGGTCATATCCATTCATACTATCTTAACACGGTAGCCAGGTGCCGCTTTTTCTGTAATAATCATTTTAGATAAGTATCTGTATCCCGCTTTTTCGGAAAGAACGATTTCACTCTCGAAAGGAGAACAGAGATATGAAGTTCAGAAAGATAGTCTCAGTCATACTGGCCCTCACGATGCTGGCCGGTCTCATGCCGGCAGCTTTCGGTGAAGACAAGCCCTGCCGCCATGTTTGGGAATTGATGGAGGGCGAAAGCGAGGAGCCGACCTGTTACAGCGAAGGCGTCAGGATGTATCGCTGTATCAACTGCGGCGATGTCGAGAGGGAAGTCGTTCCGAAAAGCCACAGCTACGGCCCATGGAAGACCGAAAAGGAAGCCACCTGCACCGAAAACGGCCGGGAATCGCGCAAATGCCGGAAATGCGGCAATATCGAGAAGCGCTGGACAAAAAAAGCAGATCACACCTGGTCGGAATGGGCCGTCTTCAAAGAGCCGACGGCGCTTTCCGCCGGAATGATCTCCCGGTTCTGCCAGGTATGCGGGACCGGAGAAGAGAAGGAATACTACCCGGAAGGCACGCTTTTCCGCGGAGATAAGGGCGAAGCCGTCACGGCGCTGCAGGAGCTTCTGAACAAAGCGGGCTTTAACGCCGGCAAAGCGGACGGCGATTTCGGGCGCGGAACGGAAAGGGCGGTCAAGGCAGCGGAGGAAGCCTTCGGCCTCACGGCAGACGGCATCGGCTGGCCGGGCCTTGTGAAGCTTCTGAGATCCGGCAGCGGAGAGGGAGGAGGCTACGGCTGGGAGCCGCCCAAGGACGATGCGGACGAGGAAGAGGACTTCGGCTGGGAGCCGCCTGAGGACGATGAGGAGGAACCGGACAACGGCGGCGCGGTATCACCCGCATCGTTCGGTCCGGATGCTCCCGGCGCATATGACTACGATGTGGAGCAGAAGGAATACGTGAGCGGCAAGGGCCTTTCCGTCGGAGACTGGGTCGAGGTCCCGTTCTCCATCACCAACACCGGCACGCGCCCGATCGTCATCCAGTTCCACACGTCTTTTTCCGATAAGCTCGTGTCCTGGGATACCGGCGATCTGCAGATACTGTATTGGGACTACACCGTTCATATGCCGGGAGACAGCAGTACTATCACAATAAAGAGGCAGGTGGAAGCGAAGGATCTGGAGGACCCGGCATACGTTCCCGTTTACTGCGCCATGATCGCCCTGCCCCTGGAGTATTTTATAAAAGACGAAACGACCGGCAAGTATCACTATGCCGGCAACTATCCGGACGAGTGGCCGGCACGGTTCGACAGCGGAGAAGGCCATTCGATGCTGCGCAGCGATGTCGCCTACGTGGCGATAGGCGATCCTCTCCTGGATCTCAAGCTCTCGTATACAGACTGCCCGCGTAAGGTGGATGAGGATAACGTGCCGGTCAATCTGACGATCCTCAACCTGGGATGCGAGGAGCTGTACGGTTTTGAGGCAGACCTGTACGTCTGGGACAAAGACGCGGGAAAATTCGCGTTCCGTGAAACGATCACCAGCGAAGACGTTCATTTCCCTCCGTACACGTCAAAATGGGCGGATGATCCGTGTGATCCGTATCTGTACCCCGTAACCCTTTCGGATCTTGAGAATTCCGAGGACGGCACCGCCCGCATCGCCTTCCAGCTGCGCTCTCATCTGCTGAACGGCGAAGAGATCTCATCCGAGCTGAAGGAAGCGGTCTTCTATCCCTATCTGTTTAACGTGCAGATGGATCCGGATATCCCGGCAGAAGGCATGACCGTCCCGGATGACGGGTGGCTCAAGGTCAAGCTGAAGATATCAAACCTCGGCTCGGATGTGCTGTCATACTATTATGATTCGAGCTATCTGTACGATCCCGTCACGGACACCTATTCCAATGCAAACGAGCACGAGCTCCACGACTACGATATGGAGTGGTTCGAACAGGGAGCCTCCGAGGATACGGAGCTGTGGCTGCGCGTATTCCCGGAAGATATTAAGGCAGGCGTTCTCCGCCGGGAATACAAGATAGCGTTCAAGCGCTGGTTCCGCGAGAACGGCCGGTCCGTTTTCTCCGATACGCCAAAGGACAAAGCATCTAAATCCTATTCCGCCGAATACGCCCTGGTCGAGCTCGCCATCCCCTTCGCCGAAGAAAAGGCAAGCGCACCTGCATACCCCGACCACTGTGTGATCGCGTATCTCGCATCCGGCGAAGGCACGGATCTTTACAGGCTGACAAGATGCGCCAAACACGATACCGTCTTAAAGAACGCGGATAAGCTCCTTCGCGAGGCGGAGGATGCTGCGGCCGGCTGGCAGGCAGCTGCGGTGCTCTGGCAGGAAGCGCTGGATAAGGAATACGAAGAGCTGCTTACAGGAGCGGATGAGACCCTCCGCGCAGCCATAGAAACGGAGAAGGCCTGCTTCCTTGCGCAGATGGAAGCGCACTGCGATGCGATCTCCCTTTCCCATCCGGATGACCCGGCGCTGGTCTCTCAGGCAGCGGCGCAGATCCTGATGAGAAAGACGCTGGAAATGTGCTGGGAAGCCGGCACAGCGCCAGGCAAGCGCTCGATCCGCGAAGCGAAGGCCCCCGGAACGCTCGCACCGGCAGATGAAAACGCGCTTTGCGGCAGCAAAACGATCGAAAGGGGCTATGCGTTTGAGATCAATGTCACGTACTGCGCGGACCACCGTGAGATAATTCTGGCCGAGGAAGCAGGCGCTGCCAGCCTCAACGCCTGGCTGAGCGAGCTCAACACCCTTACAAACGAAAGGTATCTCGCCACGAAAGGCGCGCTGCGCAACGCGATAACCGATGAGCGCACGTCCTTCGGCGCGTGGCTCGAAGCACGCGAGGCTTTGCTCACTCTCCTCTGCCCGGATGATCCCGATATCGTACAGGATCTCCTGGCACAGGCCATCCGCTCCCGCGTGACGGAGCTTTGCGGCGAAGTCAGGTAACCTTCTCCGCAGCAATACACGATAGGAAACGCACCGGTCACTCGGACCGGTGCGTATTTCTTTGGCGTAATATATCTTCCGGGTATCTGCTGTTACCGCCTGCTCCCGCGGATATAGGGCTTTGCCAGCGCCTCCGGCGCCTTGTTGCGGCCGCTCGTCAGGAGCAGCGCGAGCAGCGTGATCACATACGGCAGCATCGCCAGCGCCTGCGTCGGTATCTGTACGCCCAGCGCCTGTATGCGTATCTCCAGGGCGTTCGCAATGCCGAACAGGAGCGCCGCGAGGAAAACGCCAACGGGTGAATAACGGCCCAGTATGACCGCCGCGAGGGCGATATAGCCTCGCCCGGCCGTGAGATTATCATTAAAAAGCCCCAGCTGCGCAATGGTCATGTAGGCGCCGCCCGCGCCGCCAAGGAGCCCGGAGACGAAGCTTGCGATCAGCTGTCTCCTCTCCACGTGCACGCCTGCAGTATCCGCTGCCATGGGATTATCGCCTATGGCGGTGGTGTTGAGGCCCAGCCTTGTGTACCGGATCAGCACGAAGAAGACGATCGTCAGGAGAAAGCCGATATACGCCAGGATATCATGGGAAAAGAAGGCCTCCCCTATCACCGGGATATCGCTGAGGAGGGGTATATCCGCCTTCGGCATCACGCGGACCTGCAGATGCTCCCCGCCGCCGAACATCAGCCTGTACAGGTAGCTCGTAAGCCCCAGCGCCAGCATGTTCAT
>DBXA01000115.1:7132-7552 GCA_002309235.1 Christensenella sp. UBA1224
GAATCCGTAAAATAGGTCCCCGCAAAAGCGAAGAACGCGCCGCAGAGCATCACGCCCTCCATGCCGATGTTGAGAACGCCGCTGCGCTCTGAGACCATCTCGCCGAGTCCCGCGTAAACAAGGGGCATCGCCATGCGGATACCGCTCGCGAGCAGCGCCGCGAGGAATGACCACGTGAGTACCGTATCAAGCATGGTTCTTCATCTCCTTTTCACGCAGCCGCGCGCTCAGCCAGGAGCGTATCAGCACCAGAACGACGATACAGCCTATCAGTATATTCACGATGGAGGAAGGGACGGCCGCGTACCTCTGCATGGACTGCGCGCCAACCTGCGCTGCCGCGTACAGAAGCGCCACCACCGGCACGAATTCCGGCCTGTTGCCGGCCAGCAGCGCTATCAGAACGCCTGTATAGCCGCA
>DBXA01000115.1:7630-7802 GCA_002309235.1 Christensenella sp. UBA1224
ATATCATGGCAGCCCGTATCAGGGAGGCCTTCGCCGGTATGCCGTTTACCTCCGCTGCCCGAAGGTTCATGCCAACCAGGCGCATCTCGTAGCCCCAGGTCGTCTTCTCGAGTATCAGCCATATCACGAGTGCCGCCGCAAGCGCGATGAAAAAGCCTATATGCAGCCTCGT
>DBXA01000115.1:7873-8055 GCA_002309235.1 Christensenella sp. UBA1224
GAGGGATCCTGCAGGAAGGTGCGCACCGCGACGCCGATAAAGCTCACGGCGATGTAGTTGAGCATGATGGTCACGATGATCTCGGATATCTTAAAGCGCAGCTTCATGCCCGCCGCGATCAAGGACCAAAGCCCGCCGGCCAGGAACCCGGCCAGGAACGCCATGGGAAGACGTACCGGGAC
>DBXA01000115.1:8076-8276 GCA_002309235.1 Christensenella sp. UBA1224
GCCGCCGCTCCCATATAGAACTGGCCTTCCGCCCCGATATTGAAAAAGCCCGTACGGAACGCCAGAGCGCAGGCAAGGCCCGTCAGTATCAGGGGCGTCCCTTTGACAAATATCTCAAAGTAACCGTTCTCCACGCCGAATATGCCGTCCCAGAAGACGCCTGCCGCCTGCAGGGGCGATGCGCCGGAGGCGACTACCAG
>DBXA01000043.1:0-6379 GCA_002309235.1 Christensenella sp. UBA1224
TTACCCGGCAAAGGATCCTCAGGATTCTGTATGTGTGCAGGATACTATATAAAACGGCTCTGTTCCAAAGTCAGCGGAAAACCGAAGATCATGAGATCATTATAATAAAAAAAGTGTCTCTCTTCGTTTTCCATAAACGATTTGAGACACTTTTTTTGCTCCGAGACTTTTTCCACAGCCCCATACCTGTGTGCGGGTCAGTATCGGCGGAAGAAGAGATATGCAGCTATTCTGATCTGAAGAGCCTGACAAGGCTGTCGACGTTTTACACCGGCAGGAGAGTTCCGTCCATCCGGATAACGGATATACCGGTATTATTCAGCTGGCTTGTGACGTGATCTTCCGGCCTGCTTCGCACATACTTCGGGAAAGCCCATTCTCTTTCAAACAGATCTCCTCGTCTGATTATCCTTTTACGGCACCAACCGTTACACCAGATATGACTTTTTCCTGCATAATCAGAAAAAAAGTAATGGTTGGGATCGCTGCGAGTACAATCGCCGGAAAAGCATGAGTCCAGTCAGAGGATGTTTTTGAAAATCTTGAATATAGTTTTGTCTGGATGTTCAGTAAACTCTCACTTGAGCTTGCAAGGATTTTACATACGATCAGGTCATTCCATGTACCAACAGTTACGACAATACATACCGTTGATATTGACGGAAGAAGCAAAGGATAAACGATAGAAAAGAACAATCTCCACGGGCTAGCACCATCAATAAGAGCACATTCCTCAATTTCTACAGGAACGGTATTAACGAAAGATCGAATAACATAGGTGCCAAAGGAAATATTGAGTCCAATACAGACGAGCACATACCCGGGACGTGTATTTGCCAATCCAAGCTTACCCATAAGTGAGCAAAGCGGTACGCAATAGGTCATAAATGGGATCATAATTGGCATTACAAACAATAGCGAAATGACTTTGCTAATCTTTGTATTTGTTCTGCCAAGTTTATATGCTGCCATTGGAATAATGATTGCACAGACAAGAGTAGTAGAAACGGCGTAGATTATTGTGTTTCGTCCAACTATATTGAATTCAAGTACTTGCCATGTTTCCGCATAAATAGCAAAATCAATATGCTTTGGCATTGAAAAAAAGTTAGAAATCACATCATTATATGTTTTAAATGAATTGGTAACTGAGAACAGTAAAGGCATCAACCATACCAGTGACAAAGTGAGAACCAAGGTTATGAATATGCCATGAATGATTTTCTCTTTTCGCATAAAAAGCACTCCCAATATACGACATAAGTCGTTTATATTATCCAAAAATACACAGAACTTATTGTCGTTTGCTATATCCTGGTATGGATAAGTGTATTACCGTAAGTATAAGTAATACTGCAAAGAATATAATGGCTTTAGCAGAAGCTAGACCATATGAGAAATTTGTAAATGCAGTAGTGTAAATGCCATACGCCATTGATGTTGTCATACCGGCTGGTCCACCACTTGTAATGAGCATGATTGAGTCGAAGACTTTGAATCCGTCAATCAAGCTAAGCAATATACATGTAGAAAAAGTTGGCGCAATCTGCGGAAGAGTGATTTTCCAGAATCTTTTCCAATGGCTTGCACCATCAATTGAAGCGGCTTCAAGAATATCATTAGGTACACTCAGAAGAGCAGCAACGTAAATGATTACATAAAAGCCTACTGCTCCCCAAACACCAACGATCAAGATTGAATAGAAAGATAAGTCTACTGATCCAATCCAACTTTTACTAAAGATTTCAATTCCAGTTAAGTTGTAAATAGTATCTGTTCCATTTCGAAAAATGAAGCGCCACATTAAACCACTGGCGGCGGATGCAGTAATACATGGAATATAATAAGATGCTCTGCCTATATTGGACAACCTCTTGGAAGAGCCAGCAAGGACGATTGATATCGTCATAGCTAATATATTGACAAGAACCAGGAAATATACAGCATACCTAGCACTGAATTTTATTGATCTTAGAAATTTCGGATCGTTAAAAAGCTTCGAAAAGTTTTCTAGCCCGATAAACAGTTTATTTGAACTTACGCCATTCCAGTCATATAAAGCATAATAAAAGTTCGTGAAAAGCGGAATAATACATACGAATAGCAGGATAAGAAGAGCAGGACTAATAAAGCTCCAGAATTGAATTCTTTCTGTTAGCTTATGACGATTAACTTTCATAACTGCATACCTCATCAGACCAGAGTTGCGAAAGAGTCTCTTCTCTGAAGAAGGGACTCTTTCGCAGTATAGCTATCAGTTCTGATTCCAAGCAGCATCCACCATATCAGTGGCTTCTTGTTCTGAATACAGACCGATCAGATATCCTTGGATTGCTTCACCAGCATCCTTTGTGAAGTTGGGCGGGCAATAGCTCTGAGTCCTATCAATACAACGGCCGGTCGATTCCAATGCTGCGGAAGCAATATTGACACAGTTGAAAACGGACTGGTCAACTTCACCAATGTAGTTATTGTTGCTAACAACACCGTACTGCGCTCTGAACTGGGCAGCTTCGGGAGTAGCAGAAATAAATGCAGCAAGTTCCTTAGCCAAATCGAAATACTTAGAGTCTTTGAATACAAAGACAGTGTGCTCAATGGACACAGGCGTAACTGCTTTCGCTTCATCCTCACAAGTTGGATAACTTGCCATACCAAGATTGATGTCCGCCTTATAACCAAGCATAACCGGGCCACACCAGTCACCGTAAGAAATAATAGCTATCTTATCATTAGCCATCAAGTTACAGGTGTATTCCCAGTCATACTCAAGCAGCTTTTCGCCATCAGTGTACTTAAGCGCGATATCCATCATACGGAAGAAGTTGGAGAAAACGCCAGAGCATTCGGAAACCTTCATCTCACCAGAGGTGAATTTCTCGGCGCCAATGCGTCCGGGTATTTCATGTGTGTTAATATAAGCATCCATCATCTGTGAAAGGATCCAGGTTTCTGCTGCGGCGAAAGCAAAGGGAACAGTACCGGTCTTTTCATAAATTACATCGCACATTTCTTCAAATCCAGACATGGTAAGCGGAATCTCTTCATAACCTGCAGCTGCAAGTAAATCCTTATTATAGATCAACCCAATTTTGCAACTGTTGGTCGGAAGACCATAGATCGTACCATCTTCAAGCGTCACGGCATCGATAACGTCCTCAGACCAGCAAGAGAGTACGTCAGCATCCTCGCGCCAGTCATAGAAGTATTCGCCATACTGTTTGTACAGCTCGGGAGTGGTCTCAAATACGTCAGGTGCCTGACCACTTGCAATCAAGGCGTTTACGATTTCCTCAGATCCGTTGGTTGCATGGTTGATTTCAACTTTCACACCGGGGTGAGCTTCCTCGAAGACATGGATCATGTTTGCAGTGGCTTCATTCTCATAGTTAATATCTACGAGATGAAGAACAACAGGTTCTTCCGCAACTGCGGTCAGACATACGCTGAAGGCAAACAACAGGCACAATCCAAGAGCAAGGTACTTCTTCATTGGTAATTCCTCCTTTTTATTTCAAGATGCATTGCACATCTTGTTATCTATTTTATACTTAAACAAGTTCTTGCGCAATCTCAGTGATGACAACTGCAGCCTTATGAAGTGTCTTCCGCTCTGCCAGGAGCGCGCTGCCTTTGAACCATACGGCTTCTTTTGCCAACAGCTCGGTATTCGGGCAGTCCGGTTCAATAGTGAACTTTTTCCCTGTGGAACGTTCGAACGATACGTCGCGCAGCATTCCCATGCGGTAAAGCGCGGGATAGCCTGCAGAGCAGGGGAGCCCTCTCTCACGCAGTTTTTGGAGGAATTCACTGCGCGGGGAAGCGCCGTTCCAGCGGAACTGGTACAGGAAACCGCTCCAGGCGGTAATGCGCCTGTCATGCGGCGGCAGGCTGATGCCGGGAGTGCCGCGCAGCGCTTCTTCCAGTATGGCTGCTCCTTCGGCACGCTTTTTGCATTGCGCGTCCAGGCGTTCCAGCTGCCTGAGCAGGATCGCTGCCTCCCATTCCGCCATGCGCCCGTTGGTTCCCATCAGCACCACGCCGCCGAGCTCTCCGCCGCCTTTGATCGCGCGCCCGGAATTGTGGTATTGCCAGGCGCGAGCCCAGATCTCTTCATTGTTTGTCGCGACAGCTCCGCCTTCGCCGCCTGTCAGCACTTTGCTTGACTGGAAGCTGAAGGCTGCTCCGTCGGCAAGGCTTCCTGCTTTCCTGCCTTTCCATTCACTGCCGTGGGCATGGGCGGCATCCTCAAGGAGGTAAACACCCGCATTGCGCGCTATGGCGGAAAGAGCGTCCATATCACAGGGCCGCCCGGCTACATGGACTGCGAGGATGGCTTTTGTGCGGGATGTGATGCATTTCTGTACGGATGCGGGATCAAGACAACCCGTATCCGCATCGACATCTGCAAATACGGGCATCGCTCCGACCCACGCGATGGCGGAGACCGTTGCGACGAAGGTATAAGGAGGTACGATGACTTCGTCACCGCGGCCGATGCCGCAGGCCCGCAGGAGCAGCTCGAGCGCCTGTGTGCCCGTATTGACGCAGATCACTTTTTCTACCCCGATATATTTCGCAAATCTGTCGGCAAATTCCAAGGCGCGTTTGCCCAAGGTGCCCCATTGGCCCGCTTCAAGCGCTTCGATGAGGGCTTTTTCTTCTCTTTCGTCGTACTGCGGCCAGGACGGGAAATCCTTCGCGGTAAAAAGCCGCGCTGTTTCGTTTCGTACTGCCATGATCATACCTCCTGCGCGAAGGCGCGCTGCAATTCTTCTGCGTATTTGCCGATACGGGCAGCAGCTTCGACGATGCGGAGGATATCTTCATCACTCCCGAGGAGCGTCGTATGCTGCAGCCAGCAGCCTTCGCTTGAAGCCAGAAGTTCGTTCCCGGGGAGTTCCCCCGAAGGATCGCGGAATATCCTTCCGGTCAGGCGGGCAAAATCTTCTGTGTAGAGCATTTGCATCCGGTAGATGGGATCGCAGTAACCTTCATCGGCAAAGCAGACGTTTTCCGCGTTGAGCGCCTTTAGGAACAGTTTCCTTGAAAGACCGCCAAGCCTGTCCGAGTGGTAGCGGAAGGGGTAAAGGTGCAGGCTGTTGCGCGTGATGCGTTCATCCTTTTTACATGCGGAAAGGAAGGGGAGATTTTCAATTTCCCTGTCCAGCAGAGAGGCTGACCGCATACGCCTTTCGATATCGCCGTCCAGGCGCTCCATTTGGGCGGAGAGTACGGCGCACTGCCATTCGGCAAGGCGGGCGTCGGTTCCCAGTATCGGATGGTCATATCCCTGCTGCGTGTATGCCCGTCCGTTATGGTGCATGGACCAGAGCTTTTCATACAGGGCTGTATCATTTGTGGTGATGGCGCCTCCTTCACCGCAGGAAAGGTTTTTACTCGCCTGGAAGCTGAAGGAACCGGCACGGCCCAGGGAACCGCAGCGGCGGGAACGCCACTCGCTGCCGTGCGCGTGGGCGGCGTCCTCAATGAGGATCAGGCTGTGTTTCCGGGCGATCGCGTCGATCGCGTCGAAGTCAAAGGGGCGTCCTCCCAGATGAACGCCGAGTATCGCGCGGGTGCGCGGCGTGATGTGTTCTTCCACGGAAGCGGGGGAGAGTGTGAAGGTCTCCGGATCGGTATCGGCAAACACCGGCATGGCACCTGCCAGTACGATGGAGTGGACCGAGGCGGAAAAGGTATAGGGAGAAACGATCACTTCATCACCCCAGCCTATATCCAGCGCTCGGAAAATGAGTTCCAGGCTGATAGTGCCGTTCAGCACAGGCAGGCAATGCTTCGTATGGCAGTATGCTGCGTATTTCGAGGCGAAACGCTCATTTTCCGGCCCGAGCGTGCCCCAGATGCCGGAATGCAGCGTGCGTTTCAGGCCTTCGTATGCCGCATCGACAGGACGCGGCCAGGTAAAGTGATCCGGGCGTTTTGCCAGTACAGGCGTTCCGCCCAATAAGGCTGGTTTGTTCATGGGATAATCCCCCTTTCGGTCATACGGATGATCTGAGACGGCGGATCATATCTTTTTCCAGTGCTTTTACCGCGCCGTACCATGGCGCGTGCAGGGGCAGCGCAGGCTCCAGGATAAGAGGCTGCTTCCTCAGGGGCAGTACGGGTTTCAGGCGTGCCCGCAGCAGGCTGAGGAATCGCGCCTGCATAGGGGCAGCCCACAGGCAGTCAGCGACGATCGAATGCGGGTCGAGCATAGCCTGGGCAGTGCGCAGGAGCTTCACAATCCCTTCAGCGGCTTCCGAAAGAGCCCGCTCGTAGCGCAGCGGATCTTCCGCTGCGGCTTTGCGCAGTTCTTCTTCAAGTATGCTCCCGCTTATTCCTTCGACTTTCAGGCCGAGCCCGGAAGCGAAAG
>DBXA01000043.1:6413-10244 GCA_002309235.1 Christensenella sp. UBA1224
CCGGCCACGGAATTGAGGCTCCGGAACACGCTGCCCTGGTAAACGAGGGCGCCGCCGACCCCTTCCCCGGCATAGAGGTAATACAGGCTTTCCTCTTGCGCCGCCAGTTCACCGTACGCGCGGGCGGCGAATTTCACATCCTCATCCAGGAAGACGGGCAATCCGCCAAGCGCCTGCGCTGCGGTCTGTTTCAGATGGAGGCTGTTCATACCCGGTATACGCGTATTTACAATGGTATCCGATGCCATGTCGTAAGGCCCGGGTGCTACGATCGCGATACCGCCTATATTTCCCCAGACGGGGGCAAGCTCTTGTCTGCATTGCGCCAGAAAAGCGCCGAGGTTCGCGCCGCAGTCCTTTTTTTCATCATATTTCCGCGGCGCACCCGAAAGCGCAAGCTTCCTGTCCGGACGGATCAGCTCCCAGCGGAAGAACGGATCGGTCAGGTCCAGCACGAGCCACTTATGGTGTGTGCTGTTTACGCGAAGGATATCCGCTCTGCGCCCGGCTGCCCTGGCTTCTGCGCGGTCTGTATCGACCTGCGCGCAGATGAGCCCGCTGCGGATGAGCAGGTCCACAAGGTTGCTGATCGACATCAGGCTGAGCCGGGTATCGGCGGCAAGCTCTGTGCGTGTGATGCTCCCGCGGCGCTGAATCGCCTCCCATACGGAATAGAGGTTGTTTATCCTGATATCGGCGGTTTCCTTTGCCTTCATTTCTTTTTACCCGGATAGAACGCTCTGGCGGCGCTGCCGATCTGGACTCCAAGTGAAGCCGCAGCGCCGGGTGCGATGATGCGATGACGGTAAAGCACCGCCGCGGAATATGCGGCGTAGGTGAGCTCTTCACCGGGAGCGATATCCGGCAGGTATGTACGCGTCCAGTCCGCGCAGCCCAGGACGACCAGGTTCTTGCCGGGCAGGGTTTCCCTTGCGGCATCGCCTATACGGGTGAAGCCTTCATAGGGCACGGCAAAGAAGCATGTATTGCCGATCCGGACACCGGATACCGGGAAGTGCTCTTCATTCGGCTCACCGAGTCTGGCGAGCATATCCTTAAGCCACACTTCGGCGACTTTCGGCTGTCCTGCATCCGCGGCGAGTTTTTCGAGCTCGCTGCGCTCCATGGGCCGGAGAGGTATCGATGCATCGAAGCGCATGGAGGCGAGGTACGGTTTTGTCTCCTTCAGGCCGGCAAGGAAGCCTTCCCATATGCGCCTAGCATAGGCGCGCAGGGTCGTGCGGGTGCCGCTTCCCCATTTTACGCGATTGCTCACAGGATCGATATCCCCGCAGCAGCCGTTGAGGAAGACGGTCTTATACCCCTGTTTATTGCTCATGCGGCACAGCATGCCCGGATAATCCGCAGAAGCTTTGGAACGCCTTCCCAGGGTGACCGGGTGGCACGGATAGCTGACAAGGGCGAGGGGAGCCTTATCTCCTCTGCGGAGCAGAACGCCGCGGACGACCGCATCGTGCGGCCCGTCCGGCCGTACGCGGTTATAGCCTACGGGTTCGATGGGCTTTGCGGCCTCTTCGCACTTTGTGACTTCCGAGAGGTCCTTTAAGGCGCGCCTGGCAGCCGTAAGGAATTTCTCCGGCACGGTTTTCACGTATTCATGATCCATTTTGCCGCAGCCGACGAGATCGTTTGTTGCGGGACCGGTATGCGTATGGATGCATACCAGCATGATCTCCTCCTGCTTATAGCCGAATTCGCTCTCCAGGCCGGCCCGGATCCGGCTTTCCAGGTTTTCATCCAGGCCGATCAGATCGGCGGAGAGAATGATCTCGCGCTTATCGCCCCATTCCAGCGCGGCAGCACGCACCATCAGCTTATCCATTATGCCGGTACATACCCTGTCCAGGAAATACCCGTAACCTGCCAGCTCCACTCCTACGGGAGAAGCGAAAGCCTCTTCGCCGTAACCTGCCCGAAAAACCTGTTTCATGAAAAATCCTTCCTTTCCGTCTTTACAGCATCGGGATGCGCTGCCGGTACTTCTTTATGATCTTTTCGTTGATCTCGTCTCCGTTGTCTACATTGGAGGAGGAGAATACATCGATCTCCAAGCCCTTTTCGACGGCCAGTTCCACACAGCGGCATTCGATGGCCTGCAGGAGGGCGGCGCCCACAGCCGTGGAGGTCGCGCCGGCAAGATAGGGGAGGCCGACATCCACAGACGCGTCACCGATCGCGCCGCAGTTATCCAGCACAAGATCCGCTGCTTCATACAGGCGCAGGTTTTCCGGATTGCGCGGTGCGCAGCTGCGGCTGTGGGCGATATTGGTGAGGGCGATCACGCAAACACCCCGCTCCCTGGCAAGCAGCGCCAGCTCCACCGGAGCGGCGTTCCGCCCGGAATTGGAGCATACGATCAACATATCGCCCTTGCCCATATCTGTGCCGGCCATAAGGCGCGCGGCACAGCCGGGTTCCCGTTCCGCCAGGGTGGAACCGCTGGCGCTCTTATGTAGCATCAGTTTTTCATCCAGTATCGGACGCACCGCGGCAAGGCCTCCCGCGCGGTAGAACATTTCCTCCGCCAGGATATGGGCATGGCCCGTGCCGAAGAGGTAGACCAGATGGCCGCCTGTCACGCATTCGCACATGCGGCGGGCGATCTCTTCCATTATATCTCTTTGCTGCGCGAAAGCGCGCGCCGTTACTGCCTGCAGATTATCCGCAAACCGGTCTATCGCATTCATTTCTTATCCCTCCATGTGGATCCTATCGTTTCCAGTATGCTTTGAGTCAGAAAACCCCGGGACTGCATCGCCCATACCACTGCGCCGAGCTCGGGCGGGAATACCGGCTCGCCGAATGCGGTATCCGGCCGCTCTGAAAGGAGCAGATCCCGGAAGAGCCCGCGTATATAGCTGCTGTGACCGAACATGCCTCCCCAGAGAAAGACCTGTCCGGGGCAGGCATCCAAAACAATCGCAGTCTGCTTTGCCAAGACCCGGTACTGCTCCTTGAGGATGCGGGAGGCTTCCGCATCGCCGTTTTCCGCAAGGGAGATCACTTCACGCGCAAGATCCGCGATATCGGAAGGAGAACAGCCGTCGCCGTAGATTTGCGGTATCAGGTCCCGGACGGATGCAGCGCCGAAATGGGCGAGGGCTTTGGAACGCAGCGCGGATCGCGGACCGAGCCCTTCCTCCGCGGCAAAGACAGAGCGGAGCGCTTCCACCGCGGTGCCATAAGCGCTTCCCGGATCGCCTAAAAGATAACCCCATCCTCCGGCAAAATGAGCGGTCCCTTTTTCATCGATACCGAGTACCATGGCGCCTGTGCCGCTGACCACGGCAACGCCCGGCTTTCCCGGGCACGCGCCGCACTGCGCCATGAATACATCCCCGCAGAGCTCGAGCCGATCCCGCGGGAACACGCTGCCGGCGAATTCCTGCTTCTGCGCTTCACTCGCGCGTCCGTCCAGCGCGGCGGAACCGACGCTCAGCATGGCGTATCCTTCCGCGCCGATGCTCCCGAGCAGCTCCGATACTGCCAGGGAGAGGCGTTCCCGCACGGTTTCCATGCCGGATGCGTAGAAATTGAGGCCGCCGCAGGAACCGTAACCAAGTACTGTCCCATCCTCCCGGACCGCAGCCAGGGTAGAATGCGTACCGCCGCCGTCAACGCCGATCCAGACTCTTCCCCCCATCGGACCTCCTCTTTTCTATAAATCTTTTATAAAAGTATTGTAGCATTAATGCACAGTGTAGTCAAGGGCAAACATATCGTGAAGCCGGAGGCGAGACAGCGATAGCTGCAGTCGACCGACCGGGTTGATTACGGAAAAAAACCGCCGGCAGGCTTGCCTGCCGGCGG
>DBXA01000092.1:0-2038 GCA_002309235.1 Christensenella sp. UBA1224
AAGATGATGGACCGCGAAGCCTTTGCTGGCAGCGTCGCTACCATGCACCGCTGTGTGAAAACCATGGCAGGCGCCGGTATCCCTCTTGCACATGTGCTGCGCATGGCAAGCGAAAACCCCGCCAGGCGTATAGGATCTCCAAACAAAGGGCGGATTGAGACAGGTGCGGATGCCGATATCGTATTGATGGACGAGAAGCTGAATATCAAAGCCGTCATGAGCGGCGGCAGGATGATACGGGATGAAACTGATCCCGGTCTGTCAGAAGGATAACTGTTTCAACGATCAACGGATTATTTTATAAACAGGAGGCCGGAACATGAGGATCGTTATTTCCAAATCGGCAGAAGAATTAGGCAAAAGAGCCGCAGAACACAGTCTGCGGGTTATGCAGAAGGCGATCGAAGATCATGGGAGCGCCAGGATCGTATTGTCCACAGGAGCCAGTCAATTTGAAACGCTCAAATANNACTGGAGCAAAGTGGAAATGTTCCACCTGGATGAGTATGTCGGGTTAACCGATACACATCCTGCCAGCTTCCGCAAATACCTGAAAGAACGTTTCGTCATACCGACAGGCGTTTCAAAGGTTCACTTTGTCGATGGAACGGAAGAATGCTTAACGCGTCTGGCCCGCGAGATCCGCCAGGCGCCTGTCGACCTGGGGCTCATAGGCATCGGACGGAATTCACACATCGCGTTCAACGATCCGCCCGCGGATTTCGAAACGCATGATGCTTACATCAGGGTAAAGCTGGATGACCTTTGCAGAGATCAGCAGGTTAGCGAAGGGTGGTTCGCAGCGCGGAAAGATGTGCCGGAATACGCCATAAGCATGAGCGTATGGCAGATCATGCAGTGCAGGACCATCATATCGGCAGTGCCGCATAAGGAAAAAGCCTGGGCAGTGGCCGCCGCTCTGCGTTCACCGCTCACCAACCGGATTCCGGCTACGATGCTCAAGACGCACAGGGATTTCAGCCTGTATGTGGATGCGGCGTCTTACGCAGATGCGGGAGAGATCACAGCACTGGAGGGAGAAACCGTAACGGAAGACCACCGTGCCGATCAATGACCGTAAGCCCTGCCGCTGTCAAATATCCTGTTGTTCAATAAAGGAACCGGGTAACGATCCCGGTTCCTTTTATACTGCCGCAAAGACCATTTGCCGTCAGCGCTTGTACTCCACATCCTCCATACCCTTGCAGTGCACGATCACGCGCACATGGCCTTCTTTATCCGGCCGTATGATCGCCTGGCAGCGGCCGCAGAAGGTACGGATGATCGGCGTTTTGTCCGGCTGTATCCCGTTCGGATCCCCATTGCCGGAGCCGATCAACTCACCCTGAAGCACGCTGAAGCGGACCAGGCGGTCATTTTTCCGTTCAGGTACATATCTGCCCTCACTATCCTGTAGGCGGACGTTGATGATGGAGGAATCATAATCCGCATCCGGTGCCGCATCGACGACCTCCAGCCCGGCAGGGCTGCCGGCCGTAGTTCTTTCATCGGAAAGCTTCCTGTCCCTCTTGAAAGTTTCCACACGGATGGTGCCCGGAACAAACGGCACTTCCCATTCCGCGCGATTGCGAATGACCTGTTTCTCCTCCAGCGGCTGCCCGTTTACATAAAGCCGGGCCATTTCGCAGTTGGTCATGGCACACACGCGCACCGTCTCGCCCTCCTGCCAGTTCCAATGGGGCAGCAGGTGCACCATAAGGTCTTCAGGATCGCTGTAATAGCTTTTGAGCATGTAGAAGGTATCCTTTTCAAAACCGCAATTGTCATTCAGCCCCCAATGGGAAAAGACGCTCGGCCATTCAAACGGCTGCGGTTCTCCGCGATAATCAAAGCCGCCCCAAACAAACATTCCTGCCACATGCGGTGCCGCCTCGACTGCCTCTGCAGTCTCCTGCAGGCGCTGTCCGAAGGAAGATGTCGTAAGGCCATAGGAATTATAGACCTGCGCCGCAGGATCGTCTTTATAGATACCGCGGGTGGCATACAAAGGGCCGTTTTCCGTAGCCAGGAGCGGATG